>JAQCNG010000358.1 GCA_028275145.1 Halovenus sp.
GTCTGGCGCAGAAGCGAACGATTTTTGCGCGTCTCGCCGCGATGTACGCCTGATGACGACCGACGAGTCCGAACCAGACGAGACCAGCGCCGACGAGCAGGCCCGCACGGACGGCGGTGCGGCGGGTGCCGACGACGTGGCGCTGGACCCGTGGGGCTCCTCGACTGTCTCGGACTACCGGCGACTGTTCGACCAGTTCGGCATCGAGCGCTTCGGGGAGGTGCTCGACGAGGTGCCCGACCCACACTACCTGATGCGCCGCGGGGTCATCTTCGGCCACCGCGACTACCGGCCGGTTGCGCGGGCGATGCGCAACAACGACCCCTTTGCGGTGCTGTCGGGGTTCATGCCCACTGGTGACCCCCACATCGGTCACAAACTCGTCTTCGACGAGATAATCTGGCACCAGCAACAGGGCGGGGACGCATACGGGCTCATCGCGGACCTGGAGGCCCACAGCGCCCGCGGGCTCTCCTGGGACGAGATCGACACCCACAGCCGCAACTACCTGCTGTCGTTGCTCGCGCTGGGGTTCGACCCCGAGGAGGGAACACTCTACCGGCAGTCCACCAACCGGGAGATCCAGGACCTGGCGTTCGAACTCGGCATCGAGGCGAACTTCTCGGAGTTGGCGGCCATCTACGACTTCGACGGCGAGACGGACATCTCGCACATGGAGTCTGTTGTCACACAGATGGGCGACATCCTCTACCCCCAACTTGAGGAGCCAAAGCCGACGGTCATCCCGGTGGGTCCCGACCAGGACCCCCACGTCAGGCTGGCGCGGGACCTCGCGGCCCGGATGCGCTACTTCGGGGTCACGACGGCTTACGCCAGTTTCGAGGCCGACGACACCGAGCAACAGCTCGTCGCCCACGCCTACGAGACACTCGCCGAGGAGCGCGGCGGTGCCGACACAGAGGAGAGCGGGGGTGGCGATGGGGGCGGACCGATCAGATGCATCGAGGCCGCGGAGTTTCTGGAGCGCGAGCGCGGGCCAGACCCGACCGACACCGAGACAACGCCACTCGCAAACACCATCACGATGCTGCGCGAGGCGGGCAAGGAGCCGTTGCGCCCGCGCGTGCGGGTGGTCGACCGGAACGCGACGCCGGAGGCCTTCGAGGCGCTCATCGAGGCAATCGACGGCGAGAAGCGCGTCTACGACGAACACATCGACAGCTTCGACCTCTCACGCGGGGCCGTCGAGAGCCTCGCCCGCGAGGTGGAACTCGACCACGGCGGCTACGGGTTCGTTCCGCCCTCCTCGCTCTACCACCGGTTCATGACCGGCCTCACCGGCGGCAAGATGTCCTCCTCGGTGCCAGCCTCGCACATCAGCCTGCTCGACGACCCCGAGGACGGCTACGACAAGGTGAAAGCGGCGACAACGGGCGGCCGAGAGACCGCCGAGAAGCAGCGCGAACTCGGGGGCGAACCCGACGACTGTCCGGTCTACGAACTCTACACCTACCTGCTCGCCGCCGCCGACGACGAGTTCGCCAGGCGTGTCTACGAGGAGTGTGCCGGCGGTGAGCGACTCTGTGGGGACTGCAAGGAACAGGCCGCCGAGTTGATGCGAGAGTTCCTCGCGGACCACCAGGAGAAACGCGCGGAGTGGACGGACCGACTCGACGAACTCGACGTAGAGTTCGAGTCCGACAGGGTGTGAACCGGACGCCTCGCGTCGCGTGTGAGCCCTGGACTCGGCCCGCGGACCGACCGATTCGAGCGGCGGCTCTATCTTTTGGCGAAAGGTACCGCTCACGGGCATCGACGGTACCTATCAGGGGGGGAGTAAATTTCACGGACAGGTCGTCGACGGTACCTATCAGGGGAGAGTAACGCTCACGGTCAGGTCGTCGACGGTGACACTCACCTCAGCGCCATCGAGCGGCTGGACGACCCAGCGCTGGCCGTTCGCGTCGGTCGTGCCGGCGGTCTGGTTCGCCACCTGTATCGCCGCCCCCTCGACCGGTTCGCCGGCGTCTGTCACGGAGACCTGCATCGGTCCTGTCGGGACCGTCGCGTTGACGACCAGTTCGAGCGTGCCGAGCCGATGATTCCGACTGGTGGTGACGGGCACCTCGTCGACAGCGACGGTCTGTCTCTCGTGGAAGACGTTCTCTGTCGCACCGTCGAGATACGCGCGAAACTCACCACCGGTGATCGTTCCCTGGATACCGTAGACAGTTGTCGCACCGAACGGCGGGGGGAACAGCCCGATGTTCTCGCCGTACAGCGCCCGGGCGCGCTCCGCGGCGAGACTGAACGGGTTCTCGTCCTCGCCGGCCTTCTTGACGAACTGGTTCGTGCCGTTCCGGTCGCGCTGCCCGCGGAGTGTCGCCTGCCGCTGGTGCTGGGTGCCGTCTGGGGCTACGAGAACGATACCCTCTGCACCGGCCTGCGCGTAGACGGCCGCTCCGGGTTCGAACCCACCGTCGACGAGTTTGTCGACGACCGGCGATTCGAGTGCCGGAATCTCGTCGTCGAGGGCGGCGAACTGCTCCCGAACCGCCCGGGAGAGCGCGACGTTCTCGGTTGCCTCGACAGTGGTCTCGACGCGGTCGGCGAGACGCTGTTGTTCGGTGACCGCCGCCCCCAGGCGGACCAGTTCCCGGAGGAGAGTCCGGGTGGATATCTCGCCGTCGCGGTACTCCACGAGCAACTGGGCGTGCTGGTCGTCGAGCGCCTCGGCACGGGCGCTGATGTTCGCCACGAACGACTCGACGAACGCCTCCGGGTCCGCGACCGTGGTGAACTGCGTCTCGAAGGCCGTGGCGCTGTGCTCGCTCTGGAGTCGCTGTGAGTCCGACGCAGCGGCCGCCGACACGTCGATTCCCGGCCGGACGTACTCCTCGCGGGTCACCGTCTCCGGCGGCGGTGCGAGGTACGGCGGGTCCGCCCCCGACACCGGTGTGGAGAGCACGCCCGTCTCCTCGCCGGGCGTGTCGAGTGTCGGCGACGCCGCACCGTCGGACGGGACAACTCCCGCTGTGAGTCCAACAGCGACCGCGAGTCCAGCCACGAACAGGAGTGTGGCTGCGATTGCTGGAGGGCTGGGTCGGTCCATACACGTCGATATTACGGCGACCAGTAAAAACGGTGGTGGGTTGGAGTCGCCGTTGAGCCGGAGGGCGTGACCGCCGGCCGTGTCCAGGTGTCGGCCCCGTTGCTGCCGTCATGGAAAGGATTTTGCCCGGGCGGAGCAACAATCACAGATATGTCACACCGGTCTCCCGCGGAGTCTGCCCTCCCTCTGCTGGTGTTGCTGGTCGTCTGTGCTCTGTTGACGGTTCCGGTGTCTGTCGGCGGTGACACACACGGTGACGGCGAAACCGTGTTCACGGTCGAACTCGACGACAGCGGTGACGCACACTGGCAGATCACCGAGCGGGTGCCGCTGGCCGACGAGAGCGAGGAGACCGCGTTTCTGCTGGTCGCCGAGGAGTTCGAGGCCGGCGAGTACGACCTCGAGGCTCCCGGAGAGGTACAGTCGGCCGCCGAGGCGGTCGACACGTCGACCGACCGGTCGATGTCGGTGACCGACACGAACCGGACCAGCACGATTACCGGCGCGGGCGAGAACCGGACCGGGACACTGACGGTCTCGTTCACCTGGGAGAACTTCGCCCGGATGACCGGGGAGAGCAACGACCTGTACATCGACGACGTGCTCACGACCGAGCGGGGCCTCTGGCTGCCGGGGCTCACGGCCACACAGACACTCGCCATCAGAGGGCCCGACGGGTACGCTGTGCTCGACGCCTCGGTGCCGCCGGAGAACGGCACACTCCGGTGGGAGGGACCGGCCGATTTCGACCAGGAGACGCTGACGACCACGTTCGTCGGCAACGGCATCGACGACAACGACGACAACAACGACAACGTCACCAGCGACACTGGCAACGGGGACGACGACGGCGACGACAGCAGCCTCGGACTGCTGGGGGTGGTTCTCGCGGGCGTGGGCATCGCCGTTGTCGCCGCCGTGCTGACGCTCTACCGCGAGCGGTTCCGGGACCTGTTCGACCGGGGGCCGACTCCCGAACCCGACAGTTCGGCTACCGACGGCGGAGCCGAGACGGGGCCCAGCCAGACAGAGCCTGTGACACCCGCCACCGGTCCGGAGACCACAGCGACAGGGGAGACGGTCGACACGGGGCCCGACAACGACGACGACATCGACGAGGAACTGCTCAGCGACGAGGAGCGTGTCGAGCGTCTCCTCGAGCGCAACGGGGGCCGGATGAAACAGGCCGACATCGTCGACGAGACCGGCTGGTCGAACGCGAAGGTTTCGCAACTGCTCTCCGCGATGGCCGAGGAGGACCGCATCGACAAACTCCGCATCGGCCGCGAGAATCTCATCTCGTTCCCGGACGTGGACGTGACAGACTCCGGCAGCGACTCCTGATCTGTCTCCGGTCGACACCGGACCCTGGCGGCTCGTAGTAACACTCGAAAAGAATTATCACTCGAACAGCTACAACTGAAAACGTTTATCGGTTGCTGGTCGCAACGTCCGTTGTATGAAGATACTCGTAACCGTAACCGAGGTGGCCGAACCCGACGACGAGTTCGAGATACAGGGGCAGTCGATCGAAGACCGCTATCTCACCTACGACCTCAACGAGTGGGACGACTACGCGGTCGAGGAGGCCGTCCAGGTGAGCGAGGAGTACGACGACGTCGAGGTGGTGTCGGTCACAGTCGGGCCAGAGCGGGCGGAGGAGACGGTCCGCCAGGCACTCGCGAAAGGGGTCGACCGTGCGATTCGGGTCTGGGACGACGACCTCGGCGGTGACCTGCTCGACCCGGGAACGACCGCGGAACTGCTCGCCGGCGTCGTCGAGGAGGAGGAACCCGACTTCGTGTTCTCGGGTGTCCAGTCCGGGGACATGGCCTTTGGCGCGACTGGGGTCGCGCTCGCGGAGGCGGCCGGACTCGAGTGGGCGGCGGTCATCAACGACTTCGAACTCGACCCCGACGCCGGGAGCGCGAGCGTCCGGCGCGAACTCGAGGGCGGTGTCGAGGAACTGACAGACGTGGCCCTGCCGGCGGTGTTCACAATCCAGACCGGCATCAACGAGCCCCGATACGCGAGTCTGCGGGGTATCCGGCGGGCACAGCAAAAGCCCCTGGACGTCGAGACCCCCACAGACCTGGGCGTCAACGTCGAGTCGACGCTGTCGCTGTCATCGCTTGAGGTGCCGGAAACCGGGAGCGACGTCACGTACTTCGAGGGTAGCGCCGACGAGACTGCGGCCGAACTCGCGGCGTTTCTCCGGGAGCAAAAGCGGGTCGAGGCATGAGCGACGTGCTCGCGGTTGCCGAGCACCGGCGGGGCGAACTGCGCGAGGTGAGCCACGAGGTTCTCACTGCGGGTGCCGAACTCGGGGCGGGTGAACTCCACCTGGCGGTGATCGGTGGCGACGTCGAGCGCTTCGCGGACGAACTCGACCGTGGTGCGGTCGACACCATCCACACCGTAGCCGAGGGCGAGGAGTTCAACCACGGCGTCTACGTGCAGGCGCTCGAACAGGTCGCCGAGGCGGTGGACCCGACGTACGTGGTGACGCCAAACAGCGTCAACGGCCTCGACTACGCCCCGGCCGTGGCCGAGTCGCTCGACATGTCGCTCGTGACCGACGCCGTCGGGGTCGACACCGGGGGCGGACTGACGGTGACCCGGGAGTTCTACGGCGGCAAGACCGAGGGTGAGGTGGACGTGTTCGACGACCGCGCGGTCGTCACCATCCGCGAGGGTGAGTGGGACGCCCCGGCGGGAGCGGCCGGCGCATCCATCCAGGCGTTCGACGCCGACATCGACGAGACGGCGCTGGGCACGACGGTCAACGGCTTCGAGGAGGCCGGTTCCGGCGACGTCGACATCACCGAGGCGGACGTGCTGGTCTCTGTCGGACGGGGTATCGACGAGGAAGATAACATCCCCCTTATCGAGGAACTCGCAGACGCGATGGGCGCGACCCTCTCCTCGTCGCGGCCCATCGTCGACAACGGCTGGCTCCCCCAGGACCGGCAGGTCGGTCAGTCCGGCAAGAAGGTCACCCCCGACGTCTACATCGCAATCGGCATCTCCGGTGCGGTCCAGCACGTCGCCGGCATGAAAGGTGCCGACACGATAATCGCGATAAACACCGACCCCGGCGCGCCCATCTTCGATATCGCGGACTACGGCATCGTCGACGACCTGTTCGACGTGGTGCCCGCACTGACCGAGCAGTTCGCGTAGCGCTCTGTCCCCCGTCGGCGGGCGCTCCTGTGACGGAGGCCCGCTCGTGTGACCCGGTCGGCCCAGGGCGGTGTCGCAACGCTCTTTCCCTCGCAGATGGTGCTACCGATAGATGCTCCCCGACAGGTCCCTGGTTACGTTGTTTGCTGCCGAGCGCCTGCCAGAGCGACTGGTGTTGCTGTTCGGTATCCTGACCGGCGTGCTCGGCATCGCGCTCGCCGTGACAGAGTTTCAGGAGAGCCCGCAACTGGACTATCACGCCTACTACTTCACCGGGCGCGCGGTGCTCGATGGCGAGCCCTTTGTCGGCACGGCCATCCACGAGGGGAGCCTGGCCGGGTCGTTTCTCACCGACAAGGAGTACGTGTACACACCCGTGACCGGGCCGCTGTTTGCCCCATACGGTCTGTTCCCGAAGTGGCAGTACGGGTACGTCGTCAACGTCGCGGTGCTCGCGGCCACGTTCTACGCCGTTGGCCACATCACCATCCAGTATATCGAGCGACACGGCAGACGGCTGGCTCGACTCGACCGGTGGCTGATTCTCGGGTTCACGCTGCTCTCGGGTCACACCGTCCTCGGGCTCTACCGGGGGAACGTCGACCCGATTATGCTGTTGCTCATCTCGCTTGGCTTTCTGGCTATCCAGCGCGACGCGGAGATAACGGGTGGCGCGCTGTGGGCGTTTGCTGCCCTGTTCAAACTGTTTCCGGCGTTTCTGGGTATCTGGCTGCTCTACCGGCGGGCCACCCGCGCCATCGCGGCGGCGACTGTCACCGGCATCGGCTCGATACTGCTCGGGGTGGCCCTGTTCGGCGTCGACGCCCACCGGGATTTCGTGGATTTCATCCTCAACGAGCGGAGTCGACAGGGCGCCTTCGAGGGTGGGCTCGACCCCGAGTTCCTGACGATAACGCTCCGTCGGCCGCTCTCGCAGGTGCTCACGCTCTCCGGTAACCAGCTCATTCTCGTCTCGACGGCGCTGGTCGCGCCGTTTGTGGCGTACATCTACTACGAGGCCGAGTCGGACCTGGACCGGACTGCCGCCTTTTTCGCCACGGTGCTCGCCCTGCTGGTGACCATCGTGCCGGTGACGCTGAACTACGTCATCTACCTGTTCTTTCCGGCCATCGCGCTGCTGTATCTCGTCGACGACCCCCGGGTGAAGCTCCTGTTCGTCGCCGGTCTGGTGCTCGTCAATCTCCCGATATTCCCCGAACAGGTCGAACTCATCGTGGGCGGACTGCCGTTGCCCGCGGTCGTCGGGGACGCGATAACCGGCGGTGCCCGCAC
>JAQCNG010000336.1 GCA_028275145.1 Halovenus sp.
GCGAGGCCGGTGTCGGTCTCGCCAATCTGGAACATGTTGAGCATCCAGGGCGGAATCGCGAGCACCACCACCGCCAGTGTCGGGTCGACCACAGAGACGAAAACCGGTGTGGTGATCAGCGCGTAGCCGAACCCGACCATCCCCTTTATGATGCCCGCGAGGATTGCGGCGACGACGCAGACAATCAGAAACGCGGCCGAGATGTCCGAGTCGAGCCCCGCCCCCATGCTGTCGAACCCGGGGAAAAACAGCACAGAACTCGCAACAACAGCGAGGGTTGCGAGTACCATGATCAACTCACGGTACTGGAACGCGGCGAGATTCGAGACGAACTGTCCGGGGTTGATACGCGGCTCTGATGAACTCATCGTGGAACTCTGGCCGGCCGAGACAACCGACTGGCCTGTCTCACCACTAGCCGGTTGACCTACATGATACTTTGTATCCGACGACCCGGCGCTTCGCCCACCTCTCGGGGTCGACGCGAGAGCGGTGCGGTCATATGCCGGGGAGACGAAGATGAGATATGGAATTCGGAACGGCGGGTGTTCGTGGTCCCGTGACGGAGGTGGGGCCGGAGCTGGCGCTCGCGGTTGGGCGTGCGGCGGGCAGAAACGCACGGGCGAGCGGTGACCCGCTCGTGGTGGCCCGCGACGGGCGGACGACCGGCCCGGCGCTGGCGGCGGCCGTCGAGGCGGGTGCGACCAGCGCCGGTGTGGACGTGCGTCGCGCGGGACAGCTCCCCACACCGGCGCTTGCGTTTGCCGCCCGGGGCCGGCACGGTCTGATGCTCACCGCGAGCCACAACCCCCCGGGCGACAACGGCATCAAACTGTTCGACGACGGCCAGGAGTACGACCGCGCGGCCGAGCACCGCGTCGAGACTGCCGTCGAGAGCGGGGTCGAACCGGTCGCCTGGGACGAGTACGGCGACAGCGAGCGAATCGCCCCGCTCCCGGCGTACCGCGAGGCGGTTGCGGGCTACGCCCGCCGGTTCGGCACGGAGCCGACCGCCGAGGTGGCGGTCGACTGCGGAAACGGGATGGCCTCGCTGGCGACGCCGCAGGTCCTGCGCACGCTCGGGGCTCCCGTCGTCGCGCTCAACGCCGACATCGACGGTCACTTTCGGGCACGCGAGAGCAAGCCCACCCCCGAGAGCCTCGCGGACCTCCGGGCGTTCGTCGCCGACAGCGACGCCACTCTCGGTATCGGCCACGACGGCGACGCCGACCGGATTGTCGTGCTCGACGGCGACGGTGACATCGTCCACGAGGACACGGTGCTCGCCATCCTGGCCGAGCGCTACGTCCGCACGAGCAGTGCCGACGACCCGGTGGTCGTGACGACGCCGAACGCGTCGAGTCGCATCGACGAGCGGGTACGGGCCGCGGGCGGGCGCGTCGAGCGGGTGCGACTCGGCGCGCTCCACGAGGGTATCGCCGCCGCGGACGGCACGGTGGTCTTTGCGGGCGAGCCCTGGAAGCACGTCCACCCCGCGTTCGGTGGCTGGATAGACGGTGTCACCTCCGCGGCGGTGGTCACCCGACTGGTCGCCGCCGACGGACTCGAACGGCTCCGGGACCCGGTCACCGAGCGTCCCTACCGGAAGGTGAGTGTTCGCTGTCCCGACCGGCGAAAGCCCGGCGCGATGGACCGCCTCGTCGAGACACTCCCCGACGCCTTTCCCGAGGCGACGGTCGACACCGAGCACGGCGTCCGGCTCGAACTCTCCGACGGCTCGTGGATACTCGTCCGACCCAGCGGAACCGAACCGTACCTCCGGCTGTACGCCGAGAGCGAACACGTCGACGGACTCGTCGCGGACGCACGCGAGTGTGTCGAGCGCGCAATCGGGAACTAGTGTGTCGGCCCGGGCGCGCCCGTGAGACGTGGTATCGGCCCGGATGCAGGCGTGACACAGGGGCTGGTGTCCCCGGGGTCACTCGGGGCGACTGTAGTCGGGGTCGGTCATCTGGGCGGACATCGGCCGCGGGTCGCCGGGGGTGAGATTGTACTCGGAGAAATCGGTCAGACCCGCATCCGCGAGCACCTCCTCGTCGTAGACGGCGTTGCCGGTGAACGTCGCGGGGTCCCGGCGCAGAATTTCGAGCACCGTGTCCGCGACAATCTGGGGGGTGCGCCAGTCGTCCTCCGTTCCGAGGCCGAAGTAGCGGGTCGCCCGGGTGTCGATTGCGGTCACCGGCCAGAAACTGTTGCAACCCACGTCGTGGCCGTCGAGTTCCGCCGCGAGCGAGAGCGTGATGAACGTCATTCCGAGTTTCGACCACGTGTAGGGGGCGCTGCCGGGCATCCGGTCGACGGAGATTGGTGGCGAGTTCGTCAGCACCCACGCGTTGTTGACCTCCTTGAGGTGGTCCGCGAACGCGCGGATGGTGGCGTAGGTGCCCCTGACGTTGACCTCGGTCATCAGGTCGAACCGCTTTGGCGGCAGTGACTCGGTCCCGAGCAGGAAGATTGCGCTGGCGTTGTTGATGACGATGTTGACCTCGCCAAACTGGTCGATTGCCTGCTCGGCGGCGGCATCGACGGCCTCCTCGTCGCGGATATCCAACCGGATTGGCAGTGCCTCCGCGCCGAGGTTCTCCACCTCACGTGCGGTCTGCTCGATGGAGCCCTCCATATCCCTGTCGTCGCCGTAGTCACTCTCCTCGCTGGTCTTGCCCGTCGAGACGATGTTACAGCCCTGTGTGGCCAGTTCGAGTGCGATCTG
>JAQCNG010000337.1 GCA_028275145.1 Halovenus sp.
GTGGCAATCGAGTCGAGGAACTGGAATCGCGCGTGCAGGAACTGGAGGCCTCGGTACGGGGGCTGACAGACGAACTCGTCGAGTGCAAGCTCCGGTTGCGCGAACTCGAGGACGCCGGGTCGGAGGACGACCTGCTCGCCGACCACGCCGAGAAAGCCGTGCCCGAGGAAACCGACGCCGACGCCGACGCCGACGACGAGGTCACCGAGACGAGCGAGGAGCCGACCGAATCCACCGAGTCACCGGCGTCTGCGGACCCGGACGAGGAGACGGACGAGGAGAGCAGCCACCCGGAACTCTCGGACGGGAGCGAGGTCATGCACTCCGAGGAGACAGTCGACGATACATCTCACACCGACGACGGCGAATCCGAAGACGACACGGAAAGCGACATTATCATCGCGTGAGAACGCCGGGCCGCCAGCATCTGTATGTACATCAAAGAACTCGTCCTCGACAACTTCAAGAGCTTCGGCCGGAAGACCCGCATCCCCTTCTACCAGGATTTCACGACGGTCACGGGGCCGAACGGGTCGGGTAAATCGAACGTCATCGACGCCATCCTGTTCGCGCTGGGGCTGGCCCGCACCTCGGGTATCCGGGCGGAGAAACTGACGGACCTCATCTACAACCCCGGCCACCAGGAGGGCGAGTCGTTCCAGGGTGACCGTGAGGCGAGCGTCGAGGTCATCCTCGACAACGGCGAGCGGACGCTCTCTCGCGGCCAGGTGGTCAACGCCGCCGGCACGGAGACGGTTGGTGACGTCGACGAGATCACGATCAAACGCCGGGTAAAGGAGACCGAAAAGAACTACTACTCCTACTACTACATAAACGGTCGGTCGGTGAACCTCGGGGACATCCAGGACCTGCTCGCGACGGCCGGTGTCGCACCCGAGGGGTACAACGTCGTCATGCAGGGCGACGTCACCGAGATAATCAACATGACCCCGCGCGTGCGCCGGGAGATAATCGACGAGATCGCCGGTGTCGCGGAGTTCGACCAGAAGAAAGCCGACGCCTTCGACGAGCTCTCGGTCGTCGAGGAGCGCATCGACGAGGCGGAGCTGCGCATCGAGGAGAAAACAGACCGGCTCGACCAGCTGTCCGACGAGCGCGACACCGCGCTCCAGTACCAGGAACTGCGCGAGCAGCGAGAGACCTACGAGGGCTACCGGAAGGCCGCCGAACTCGAAACCCGCCGCGAGGAACGCGAGGCTGTCGTCGCCGACATCGGGGACGCGGAGGAGCGCCTGTCGGAGCGCCAGGCCACACTGGACGAGCGCCAGAGCGCGGTGATGGAACTGGAGGAGCAACTCGACCGGCTCAACGAGGAGATCGAGCAGAAAGGCGAGGACGAACAGCTCCGGCTCAAACGCGAGATCGAGGAGATAAAGGGCGATATCGCGCGGCTGGAAGACACCATCGAGAGCCAGCGCGAGCGCATCGATGACGCCGAGAGCGAGCGCCGGCAGGCGTTCGTGAAGATCGACCGCAAGCAGGAGACAATCGACGACCTCGACGGGGAGATCCGGGAACGGAAAGTCGACAAGTCGTCGGTGGCGGCCGAAATAAAGGAAACGGAGACACGTCTCGCGGAGGTCGAGAGCCGCATCGACGAGGTGGGCGCGGAGTTCGAGCAGGTGAAAGAACGGCTCCAGGAGTCAAAGACAGAGCTGGAGGCGGCAAAGGCGGACAAAAACGAGCTCCAGCGCGAGCAGGACCGGCTCATCGACGAGGCCCGCCGGCGCGAGAACGAGGAACGCGAGACACGGGCGGAGCTGTCGGCCGCCCGCGAGCGAATCCCCGACCTGGAGGCCGAGGTGGAGGACCTCGAACTCGAACTGGAGAAAGCAAAGGAGAACCGCGAGACAATCGGCTCGGTCGTCGACGACCTGCGGGCGGAGAAACGCGAGCTACAGGAGACGCTGGACGACCTGGCCGACGACCTGAACGCGGCCCAGCAGGAGTACGCCGAACTGGAGGCAAAGGCCGGCCAGAACGGCGACTCCTCCTACGGCCGCGCGGTGACGGCTGTGTTGAACGCCGACGTCGATGGCGTCCACGGCGCGGTCGCACAGCTGGGGGGTGTCCCCGGCGCGTACGCCACAGCCTGTGAGACCGCCGCCGGCGGCCGCCTCGCGAACGTGGTCGTCGACGACGACCGGGTCGGCCAGCGCTGTATCGATTACCTCAAATCACGCAACGCCGGGCGGGCGACGTTTCTGCCGCTGACGGAGATGCGCCAGCGCTCCCTGCCGAGTCCGCCGGCCCGGGAGGGGGTTGTCGACTTTGCCTACAACCTCGTCGACTTCGACGCGCAGTACGCCGGTATCTTCTCGTACGTGCTCGGTGACACGCTCGTGGCCGAGGACATCGAGACTGCCCGGGAGCTGATGGGCGAGTACCGGCTGGTCACGCTCGAGGGCGACCTCGTCGAGAAATCGGGTGCGATGACCGGCGGCTCGAAGAGCGGCTCGCGGTACTCGTTTGCGGGCAGTCAGGGACAGCTCGACCGTGTCGCGGCCCGCATCCAGGAGCTAGAGACGGAGCGCCAGTCGGTTCGCGAGGAGATGCGGGGTGTCGAGGAGCGTCTCGAGGACGCACGCGACAGGGAGACCGACGCCGCCGAGCAGGTCCGCGACATCGAGGCCGATATCGAGGCCCGCGAGGA
>JAQCNG010000009.1 GCA_028275145.1 Halovenus sp.
TTCGAGATGAGTCAGGGCAACTTCCGGCGGATGCAGGAGGAGGGGTACGAACTGAAGGAGGGCCACATGAGCGCAGTCGAGGGGAGTCACGAGATTCTGGACGTGATGGGCGACCACTCGAAGGTGTACTTCTGTACCTCGGTGTTCAAGGACGCCGCCCAGCACCGCAATCGCCTCAAGCGGATGGCCCACAACATCCGCCGCCCGTTCGACGAGGTGACCGACGACGGGACGCTCGTCTACGGAAAGACCTGGGCACCGCCCGAGCGGTTCGAGGAACTCGGCGTGCCCGTCGAGTTCTACACCACGAAGGACGGACACGTCGAACTGGCGTGGTGGCTCCTCGAGGAGATGCTGGCCGACGGTGACCTCGAATCGGGCGAGATTGTCGAGCAGTACCCCACAGTCGAAGGGACGGTCGTCGAACGGACACCGCTCGCCTGAATGTACCGCTCGCACCCAGTCCGCCGGATGTGCGAGGACCCAATCGAGGGCAAGGTAACGACGCTCGTCGTGGAACCGGCCGACGACGACCGGAGTGACGACGCTCTCGTGGCGGCCATCCGGGTCGCCGGCGGGACAATCGAGGAGCGTATGCCGTACGGGGGCGTCCGTGTGTCGATTCCCGAACCGCGTGTCACCGACCTGTGCTCGCTGTCGGGCCTCGACTCCGTCGAAACCGCCGGTGTGGTCGGCCTGGCCGGCGACGCCGGTGAGGACATCTGACTCCGGGTCGGTGTGGCCCTCGACAGTACCGGTCGAACCCGCCGGAATCGTCATCCATTCCCGCGGGCACGTACCATCGGCGAGTATGGACGATATCTTCGTCGGCCGCCTGATGTCCTCGGACGTGGTCACGGTCGACCCGGACACACACATCGAGAGCGCAGCAGAGACACTGCAGGAGGAGCGGGTCGGCTCGCTGGTCGTCGCCGACGAGAACGGCCAGCCGGTCGGTATCCTCACAAACACCGACTTCGTCCGCCTCGTCGCCGAGGGCGACCCGGATGACGGCACCACGGTCGCCGACTACATGAGCAGGGAGGTGGTCACCGTGGGCGCGCAGGATAGCATCCAGACCGCGGCCGACCGTCTCATCACCTACAGAATCCACCACCTGCCGGTCGTCGACGACACCGAGGGTATCATCGGTCTGCTCTCGACGACAGACCTCGCGGCCTACCTCTCCGACACCGGTGTCCCGACGCCCTGAGGTCACGGCCAGACGCCCGACTCCCCCGCAGCATCGAGGAGACGCTCCATCGCCACTGTGTACAGCGCCGTCCGGTAGTCCGGTGTCTCCTGGCTCCGCTCTGCGGCGACCATCGCCTCGAACCCCTCGACGATGAGCCGCTCGAGTTCCTCGTCGACCCGGGACAGCGACCAGGAGAAGCGCTGACGATTCTGCACCCACTCGAAATAGGAGACGGTGACGCCGCCGGCGTTCGCGAGGATGTCGGGGACAACCGGAATCTCGCGCTCGTTGAGGACGGTGTCGGCCGCCGGCGTCAGCGGGCCGTTTGCGGCCTCGACGACGGTGTCGGCCCGCAGATCCGACGCGAGTCCCGCGTCGATTGCGTTCCCCAGCGCCGCGGGCACCAGCAGGTCCACGTCCAGGGTCAACAACGCCTCGTCGGTCAGCTGCTCCGCCTCCGGAAAGCCCGTTACCTGCCCGGTCTCGGCCTTGTGCTCCCCTACCGTGTCCGGGTCCAGCCCACCGGGGCTGTGGATTGCGCCGGCGGAGTCCGACACCGCGACGACAGTCGCTCCGGCGTCGTCGAGAAGCCGCGCCGCGACGGAACCGGCGTTACCGTACCCCTGGACCGCGACCGTCGCCTCCGAGATGTCCCGCCCGAGGTGGTCGAACAGTTCGCGGGACGACAGCATCACCGACCGTCCAGTCGCCACGACCCGCCCCTCGCTCCCGCCGCTCTGTATCGCCTTTCCGGTGACGGTGCCCGGCGCGGTGGTGTTCTCCAGTGTCTCGTAGGTGTCCTTTATCCAGTTCATCTCCCGCTGTCCGGTGTTGACATCCGGTGCCGGGATGTCCTGGTCCGGGCCGATGAGCGGGCGCATCTCCACGGCGTAGGACCGGGTGATTCGCTCGAGTTCCGTGGCCGAGTACTCGCCGGGGTCCAGCCTGATGCCGCCCTTGCCGCCGCCGTAGGGGAGACCCACTGCCGCACACTTCACGCTCATCCAGCCCGAGAGCGCAACCACCTCGTCGCGGGTCACCCCCGGGTGGTAGCGGACACCGCCCTTGTGCGGGCCGCGCTCGCCGTTGTGCTGTGAGCGGTAGGCGTCGAACAGTTCGAGAGACCCGTCGTCCATCTCGACCGAGAGGTTCGCCGACAGCACACGCTCTGGCTGTTTCAGCCGCTCGATTTCTCCCGGGGTGACGTCGAGATACGCCGCCGCGTTCTCGACCTGTTGCTCGAAACTGTCCAGCGGGTTCGCCCCGTCACTCATAGCTACACATGGGCGGGTAGCCGCAAAACCCCATCGACCCGCCGGGGATATCCCCGCGCCAGACTGGGCCGTGTCCGACCGCAGGCTACATGACCACCGGCGTCCGAATCCGTCGTATGCACCTCGCGGCCCGTCTCCGCCGGGAGGCTCTCGCCACCGACGAGCGACGGCTCCTCGTGCTCGCGGGCGCGGCCGAGCGGACCCGCGAACGGGCGGGCGACGCGCTCGCGGCCGCCGATTTCGACCCCACCGCGACGACGTATCTCGGCCCCGGACAGCCACTCGAGTGTGAGTCAATCGCGCCGGACCACAGCCACGAGTTGCTCGGCACCACCCGGGCGGCCGTCGTCGTCGACTGTCACGAGCGCTGTGAGCCGAACGCGCTCGGCCGGGTCGCGGGAACGGTCGCCGGCGGCGGCCTGCTGGTCGTGCTCGTGCCGCCGCTCGCGGACTGGCCGGACCGCCGGGACCGGTTCGACGAGACGCTCGCGGTCCCCCCGTTCGACCTCAATGCGGTGACCGGCAACGTCCACCGGTGGCTGGCCGAGACGTTCCGGGCACACCCCGGGGTCGCTGTTGTCGACGTCGACAGCAACACCGTCGAGAGCGATGGCCGAACAGAGCCCGCGCCGACGCTCACCGGGTCGTCGACGCCGGACGGGGCCTCGACCAGGGAGGTCGGAGATAGCGGCCAGGCGTTTCCCGGGCGCGCCTACGAGGCCTGCCTGACGGCCGACCAGCGCGACGTGCTCGGGGCCTTCGAGCGTCTTCGCGAGGCCGGAACCGCGCTGGTCGTCGAGGCAAACCGGGGCCGCGGCAAGTCGAGCGTCGCCGGTCTCGCGGCGGCGGCCCTCGCCGTCGAGGAAACCGATATCCTCGTGACCGCCCCCAGTTACCGGAGTGCGAGTGAACTGTTCGCGCGGGCGGCGGAACTGCTGAGCGACTGCGGCGCGCTCACCGACTCCGACCAGAGCGAGCGGCCCCGACGGCTCGAAACCGCCGGCGGGGCAGTCCGGTTTTGCGACCCTGTCGAGGCCGTCACGTTGCCCGGCGACCCGGACCGGGTGTTCGTCGACGAGGCCGCCGCGCTCCCGGTCGGACTGTTGGGCTCGCTGCTGGCCGCCGACGGACTCGCGTTCACCACGACCATCCACGGCTACGAGGGCACGGGTCGGGGGTTCACCGTCCGCTTTCGCGAGCATCTCGCCGAGAGTCGCCACGACGTGAGCGACGCCGGCCTGACCGAACCGGTGCGGTACGCCGCGGGCGACCCGGTGGAGGTCTGGTCGTTCCGGGCGCTCGCGCTCGACGCCCGGCCGCCGGTCGCACAACTGGTCGCGGACGCGACGCCCGACAGCGTCAGCTACCGTCAGTTCTCGCCGGAGGACCTGCTCGCCGACGAGTCACTGCTGCGCGAGGTGTTCGGACTGCTCGTGCTGGCACACTACCGGACCGAGCCAAACGACCTCGCGCGCCTGCTCGACGCCCCGAACGTGACCGTCCACGCCCTGCTGGCCGACGGCCATCCGGTGTCGGTCGCACTGCTCGCCAGAGAGGGCGGTCTGTCGGCGTCCACCCGGGCCGAGATGTACGAGGGCGGGACCGTCAGGGGGAATCTCCTGCCGGACCTGCTGTCGAGTCAGTTGCGCGACGAGGCGGCCGGCCAGGCGGTTGGACACCGGGTGTTGCGAATCGCAACCCATCGGGCGGCCCGCTCGCGGGGTCTTGGCTCACTGCTGCTCGAACGCCTCCGTGAGCACTGCACCGGCGACTGGCTCGGCGTCGGTTTCGGCGCGACTCCCAGACTGGTCGCGTTCTGGCGGGCAAACGGGTTCCGTGCGGTCCACCTGGCCACCTCCCGGGACGAGCGCAGCGGCGAGCACTCCGCGCTGATGCTCGACCCGCTCACCGAGCACGGGGAGAGCCTCCACGAGCGCCACGCGCGGTGGTTCTGCCGGCGCTTGCCCGGCACACTGGGTGACGAACTGTCGACACTCGACCCCGATGTCGTTCGTGGTGTCTGCCGGGCAATCGACGTGACGCCGGCGCTTGACCTGACCGCCCTCGAGTGGCGACTGGTCGCCGGCATCCCACACGGGGCCGCCACCCACGCCACTGCTCCGCGTGCGGTCCGGCGACTCGCGTTCAGACACCTCGTCGCCCCCGAACCCGACACGCTCTCGGCCCGAGAGGAGCGGTTGCTCGTCGCCAGAGCGCTCCAGTGTCGCCCGTCGGAGACAGTCGCCGGGGACCTGTCATACCGCTCGGCACGGACCTGTATGCGTGCGTTTGGCGACGCAGTCGAGACACTCGCTGTGACCTACGGGAGCGAAACCGCACGGCGTGAACTGGAGCGACTGCGATGAGCACCGCTCTCGTGACAACTGCCGTCTTTGGACTGCTCGTCGCGGGCGTCGTCGTGAGTCTGCTGTCGCGTGTGCCGGGTGTGGTGCTCTCGATTGCCGGGGTC
>JAQCNG010000010.1 GCA_028275145.1 Halovenus sp.
GCGGGCCGCTCGACCGCACCACCCGTGTGGTCGTAGTCGGCCCTGCTGTCGGTCGCCGGCCCCGCGGGCGCGCTGTCCTGTGCAGACCGGGCCGAACCCGCCCCGTCTGCGACGCGCGCCGGGGTGTCGTCACCGTCTGCGCCGGTGTCTCCCGGGTTGTCGGCCTCCGGGAGAGCGTCGTGCTCGCCCATGCCCGTTTCTGTGCCGCGACCGGGATAACCCTGCCGACTCCCGCCACCCCGACACGCTCGACACCGGCGGTGCCGTCCCGCCGTGCGGTTCTGGGTGTGCAGCCACCCCCTGGACTCCCCCGTTTGCCCCCACCGCCACGCGAGCACCCGGACGAACACGCGAGTCGACGCTCTGAAGCCTCACGGCCGCGACGTTCTCACATGACCGACGAGTCTGCGGACACGGCCGCGACGGGTGGCGATACTCAGGAGAGCACGGAGATGCTCGAGGAACTGTTTGCGGTCATCGAGCAGCGCAAGGAGACGCTCCCGGAGGACTCCTACACAGCGTCGCTTTTCACCCACGAGCGCGGCGAGAACGCCGCCTTGGAGAAGGTCGGCGAGGAGAGCACGGAGTTCGTGCTCGCCGCGAAGAGCGGTGACCACGAGGAGATCGCACACGAGGCCGCCGACATCGTCTATCACCTGCTGGTGGTGCTGGCGATGCACGATATGACTGTCGCGGACCTGCGTGCGGAACTCGCCGAGCGACGCTCCTGACTGTGGCACTCGCCGAGCGACACTCCTGGCTCCCGCCGGGCATCCGCGACGGAACTTTTTCAGTACGTCCACCCGACCCACCTGCATGGAGTACACCACGCTCGGTCAGACTGGCATGGAGGTCAGCCGCATCTGTCTCGGTTGCATGAGTTTCGGCACCCCGGAGTGGCGCGACTGGGTGCTCGACGAGGAGGAGAGTCTGCCGGTTATCGAGCGGGCCATCGACCTCGGCATCAACTTCTTTGACACCGCGAACATGTACTCGCGGGGCGACTCCGAGCGTGTCCTCGGGCGGGCACTGGAGGGCCGCCGCGAGGAGAGCGTGGTCGCCACGAAATGCTACTTCCAGATGGACGAGGACAACCCCCACTCGGGCGGGCTCTCCCGGAAGGCGATCGAGCAGGAACTCGCCGCGAGCCTCGACCGCCTCGGGATGGAGACAGTCGACCTGTACCAGATTCACCGCTGGGACGAGGACACCCCCATCGAGACGACATTGCGAGCCCTCGACGACGCCGTCCGGCGGGGGCAGGTCAGACACCTCGGCGCGTCGTCGATGTAGGCCTACCAGTTCGCCCGGGCGCTCCACACCAGCGACCGACTCGGCCTCGACCGATTTGCCACGATGCAGAACCACTACAACCTGCTCTACCGCGAGGAGGAACGCGAGATGCTGCCGCTCTGTGCCGAGGCGGATATCGGTGTCATCCCGTGGAGCCCCCTCGCCCGGGGGTACTTGGCCCGACCCCACGAGGCGTTCGACGCGACGACCCGCGGCGAGTCCGACGACTACGCCCGCGAACACCCCTACTTCGAGGGGAACGGCCGCGAGATAAACGAGCGCGTCGCCGAACTCGCCGACGAGAACGACGCCTCGATGGCCCAGATTGCGCTGGCCTGGCTCCTCCATCGGGACGCTGTCGACGCACCCATCGTCGGAACGACCAGCATCGAACACCTCGAGGAGGCCGTCGCCGCGCTGGACATCTCGCTCTCCGCGAGCGACCAGTCCTGGCTCGAGGAGCCCTACGAACCGGTGTCGGTCAGCGGCCACAACTGAACCCACCTCCAGACTCGTTCCCGCCGCGTCGACGAGCACACCTGCCGACTGTGCCGCGATTCGCCGCCGGACCGACTGAAAGCGCAATGATTAAACGGGTCACTTCACTACCTTCGGGTGCGTGCTCCGATCGTGTAGTCCGGCCAATCATATTGCCCTCTCGAGGCAATGACCGGGGTTCAAATCCCCGTCGGAGCATCCCACACTTGTCACGCAGGCCGAAGTTACAAACCGACCCGGAGCCTGGCGTCTGGCCCGTCGCCACCGAACCACTTGAGCCTGTGAGTCTGCTCGGACCTGCCACACGGAACCCGGCGGCATCCTGCAGGCACACACACATCAATCCGTGAGTCCATCGCCGGTAAACTTGAACCGTGCTCCGCCCTGTTCGCTCTCGCCCACAGCAACGTCCCACCCGTGCGCCTCGGCAATCTGTTCGACAATCCGCAACCCGAAACCCGTTCCGTCTGCGTCGGTCGAGTAGCCCGCCTCGAAAACCGCCTCACGCTCGGTTTCGGGAACGCCAGAGCCGGTATCGGACACGCAAAACCCGCTGGACGTCTGTTCGACCGACACCGTCACGTCGTCACCCCCGTGTTTCACGGCATTCCGATAGAGGTTCTCGAACAGTTCCTGGAGTCGACTCCGGTCTGCCCGGATAGCCTTCGCTGTGTCGATTTCGAGCGTTGCCGACCCTGTTTCAGTTGTCTGCCAACTGCGCTCGGCCACGTCCGCGAGCGCAACAGATTCGACCTCGGCCACCGCTTTGCCCTCCCGTGCCAACGTCGACAGGTCGTCGATGAGCGTCCGACTCCGGTCGATTGCGTTGGCCGCCTTTGCGAGGTGTTTGCTCTCACAGGTGTCCTGTGCCAGTTCGAGGTGCCCCTCGGCGACGCCGAGTGGGGTCCGCAGGTCGTGGCTGACGATGCTTGCGAACTCGTCCAGACGTTTGTTCTGTGTGGACAGTCTCTGTTCTCGTTCGGTTTGCTCGGTGATGTCACGGCTGATCACGACGAACGAATCCTCGTCTTCGATGTCGAGTCGCCTGACGTGGACCTCGACAGGGAGCGTCGACCCATCCCGACAGTCGTAGACCCCCTCGAGTTGCCGTCTGTCGTCGGGCTCCATCTCCCTCCAGACAGTCCGTGCATCGTCAGGCGTGAGGCGGGTATCGAGGTCCCATACCTTCATCTCCGAGAGTTCGGACTTCGTGTACCCAGTTTTCTTGGCGAGTTGCTGGTTCACCTCGAGAATGTTGCCATCGCTGTCGTGGACGTTGATCATGTCCGGTGACCTGTCGAAAAGCACCTCCAGACGGGCAGTTTTTCGCTCCAGTTGCAGTCGCTGCCGTCGTTTTTCTGTGGTGTCCTGTAAGTGCCCCCGGATCACGTTACCGAACTTCTCGCGCTCGACCCGCTCACCGCGGGCGGTGACCCATCGCTGCTCGCCGTCGGGCGTCGTGAGTCGCACATCCAGTTCGTACGACTCGCCCGTTTCGAGGCACTGCTCGAACCGGTCGGTGAGCGCGTCTCGGTCGTCCGGATGGAACGCCTCGAAGGCGTCGTTCAGGGAGAGACCCGCACCCGGGTCGAGGCCGTGGACCCGGCGGACCCCGTCGGTCATCACGGTCGTTTCCGTCTCCGGATTGTACTCCCACGCACCGATGTCCGCCGACTTCTCCATACTCCTCATGAGATCCCAGGCACGGTCCCGTTCCTGCGTGCGTTCTTTGCGCGGGGTGATGTCTCGGCTGTTGATGACGTAGCCCTCCACCGCGGGGTTGTCGAGTTGGTTGTTCCCGCGCGCCTCCAGCCAGCGCCAGGAGCCATCGGCGTGTCGGGCCCGGTACTCTACAACCGGATTTGCGTCCGGTTGGTCGATCCAGCGTTCGAACGCCTCGACGAGTTCTGTGCGGTCGTCGGGATGCATGTACTCCCACGCTGTGTCGCCGATGGTCTCCTCCGGGTCGTACCCGAGGATGCGTTCGATCGAGGGGCTCTGGTACTGGAACACCCCTGCGGCATCCATAACCGAGATGATATCGTTCGACTCCTCGACGAGTGCCCGGAACCGGCGTCGCTCGGCTCCGAGTTCCCGTTCACGCTCCTTGCGCTCGGTGATATCCTCCTGTGTTCCGAGATATCGGACGAGGTTGTCGTCGTCGTCGTAGATTGGGCTGACGGTCAGGCGATTCCAGAACTCGGTGCCGTTTTTCCGGTAGTTGCGCAGTTCGACCGATATCGACTCCTCGTTGTCGGTGGCCTCGCGGAGCGCGGCGACCTTCTCGGGGTCCGTGTCCTCGCCCTGGAGGAACCGACAGTTTCGTCCGCGTGCCTCCTCTGGCGCGTAGCCGGTCATCTCCTCGAAACCGTTGTTGACGTACACCAGCGGGTCGTCCTCCCTGGAGGGGTCGGCGAGCGTGATCGGGACGTTCGCGTCGTCGATTGCCTGCTGGAGTTGTCGCAGTTCTCGCTGACGCTCCCGACGGTCGGTAACGTCGCAGACAGCCCCGCGAATTGTCGTCGTGTCACCGTTTGCCGTCACCGGCGTGTACGTTATCTCGACCAACTTCTCCTCCGCATCTGGGTGCTGGTAGCGCAACGTGGCGCGTGTCTGTTCGCCCGTCTGGAGGGCCCGCTGGACAGTCTGGCGGATCTTCTCCCGGTCGTCTGGGTGGTAATGCCGCAAATTCCGCTCGAAGTTGGGGTTTGCCTGTTCCGGAAGGTTCAGAATCCGGCGGGTTCCGTCGGTCATAACGACCTCTCCAGTCTCGGTATCCAGTTCGAAGCCGCCGGTGTCGCCGGCAAACTCGGTCAGACGCATCAACTGTTCCTGTCTGTCGGCCCGCTTTGCCTCACGCCGTGACTCGACGGCGTTTTCGATACGGTTTGCTAACAGTGCGTATCGCTCGGACCCGGACCCCTTCTGAATGTAGTCGGTGACACCGGCAGCGATGGCGTCGCTTGCAACTTCCTCGCTACCCTTTCCGGTGAACAGAATAAACGGGAGGTCGGGGTGTGTGTCCCTGACGGCCTGCAGGAACGCCAGACCGTCCATGCCGGGCATGTTGTAATCCGAGACGACACAGTCGGGCGGGCAGTCGTCGACCCGCTCCAGTCCCGCATCGGCACTGGTCACCGTCTCGACGACGAACTGCTCGTTCTCACGTTCGAGAAACGTTCGTGTCAACTCCCCAAATCGAGGCTCGTCGTCGACATGCAACACAGTCGTGCGATTACCCATCGTAGGTACTGTGTCTCAAGGAAACTAATAGTTACCGCCGGAGTATCGTGCGTGAGAACGGCGATGTCCTCCGCACAGATTCCGCCGATGGCCCCCGGCGGGGTCAGACAGCGCTGCTCAGGGTATGATGACGGCCCGTCCGTCGATTTCTCGCTGTTCGAGTTTCTCCGCAACGTGGTTAATCTCGCCGAGACTGTGCCTGCTCGTGTGCAGGTCGACGTCGCCGCGTTCGACCAGCGCGACCAGTTCCTGGAGTTCGCTGTACTGGCCGACGAGCGTTCCGACGAACGAGAACTCCCCGGCAACGAGTGCCTGGGCGGGTTCGTGGACGTGGTCGCCGTAGCCGACGATGTGATGTTCGCCCCCCAGCGCGCAGATGTCCGGAGCGAGCGCCGTCGTCTCGTCGGCGCCGACGAAGTCCAGAACCTGTTTCGCCCCGACGCCGTCGGTGAGGCTCTCGATCTCGGCCGCGACGTCGTCGGATGCCGGGTCCAGCGTCACGTCGGCACCGTACCCCTCGGCCAGTTCGCGTGCCGAACGTTTGAGATCCACGGCAACAATGTCGGCAGCGGTCATCGCGTTCAGACACTGCACCCCGATGTGACCCAGTCCACCGATGCCGATTGCGACCGCGGTGTCGCCGGGGTTGAGTTCGTCGACGGCCTTTTTGACGGCGTGGTAGGCCGTGATACCGGCGTCGGCGTGGGGAGCGATATCGACCGGGTCGACGCTGCTGGGGAGTGGAATCACCGCTCGCTCGGTCGTGAGCAACTCGTCGGCGAAACCGCCGTCGGTGGTGAGACCGTTGAACGAGTCGTTCTCGCAGTACATCGTCTCGCCCTCCCGGCAGGGCCGGCAGGTGCCGCAGGTCTGAACCGGGTGACATATCACCTGGTCGCCCTCGGAGACGAGCGTCACCTCCTCGCCGGTTTCGACGACCGTTCCGGCGTTTTCGTGGCCCAGCGTCATCGGCAGTTCCTGTGGGACGTAGTCGGCCCACTGGCCCTCGATGATGTGATTGTCAGTCTGACACCAGCCCGCGCCCTCGACCTCGACGACGACATCCCTGCTCCGGTCCGGTTCGGGCCGGTCGATCTCGTCGACCGAGAGTCCGTTCGACATGTCGTGAGTGTACTCGTGGAGTCGCGCAGCGCGCATACCGACAGTTACTAGTCTCGGAGAATAAATCTTGGGTAAATATTAGTTACATTACGGGTGAGAGTTCACAGTAGAGACCCGTCGTCGTCGGGCACTGACCGACCGAGACGGCCATCCGGGCCCGGTCGGTGACCGCCCACGAGTGACACCCGGGGGTTTTCTGTTCTCTCCGCGTAGGCCGGATATGGGCGAGCGCTCTCCGGCGAGCGAGACGATGAGCGAGCGGGTCGGAGAGAGCACACTCAAGATGTGGCTACTCGTGCGGGTGAACCGGTGGGTGCTCACCGCAGTCGTGTTGCTGTGTTCGTTTCTCGTGTTCGTCGCACTCAGCCGACTTGAGTTCGGGTCTGTCCGGGAGATTGCGCGGACCCAGAACGGTCTCAGATACCTCTTCTCGTCGTTGATCGGCGGGATAATCACAGGGACAGCGATCGTGATCACGATCAATCAACTGGTCCTGGCACAGGAACTGGGTGCGGTGGGCGACCAGCGAGACCGTATGGAGGCCGCGATGCAGTTCCGGAAGGACGTGGAGAACTCGGTGGGCATGGAGACGAGTCCGCCGGAACCGCATCTCTTTCTCGCTGAACTGCTGGGCGGCATCGAGAAACAGGCCGACAGACTTCGGGAGACTGCTGCGGGCGAACCCGACAGGGAACTGGAACGGAAGATCACCGAGTACGTCGAGGGTCTGACGGACAACATCACACCGGTCAGGTCGGCGCTCGAGCAGTCCCAGTTCGGGACGTTCGACGTTATCTGGAACACACTGCGGTTCAACTACTCCCTGAAAATCCACCGCGCCAGACAGATCCGCGACGGGCACGCACACGCCCTGTCCGACGCCACAGTCGAGGCGTTCGACGACACCATCGAGGCGCTGGCGTTTTTCGCGCCCGCCCGTGAGCACTTCAAGACGCTGTACTTCCAGTGGGAACTCATCAGTCTCTCGCGGGCGTTGCTGTACACCTCCGTCCCGGCGTTGATTGTGATGGGCACGATGATCACCGCCGTCGATGCCACGTCCGTGCCCGGACAGACACTGGGGGTGGACAATCTCGTGTTGCT
>JAQCNG010000021.1 GCA_028275145.1 Halovenus sp.
CTGAGCCTCCCGCCACGGATGAACGACGACCGGGAGACCATCACCGAGGCGCTCGCGGGTGCCGGCTACGACACCTACGGCGGGTTCGGTCACGACACACCGTTTGTTGCACTCTCCGGACGGTTCGACACACACGCACTGTACCACTCTATCAACTCCGACGCCGGGGACGTGTTCGGCGACTACCTCGACTGGGTCGACGGGCGCGACCGGACGTTCGGGCTCCTCCAACTCGCCGACCCACACATCCCGGTCGACCCACCGGAGCGGTACTGGGAGAGATACGACGTCGACGCCTCGATACCGAACATCAGAAACTGGGAGTACACCGACGCCGTCGAGTGTGACGAGGCGTGCACACGGTACAGGGACCACCGGCGGCGGCTGTACCGTGCCTCGGTCGCGTACATCGACGACGCGGTTGGGGCCTTTGCCGACCGCCTCGAGGAGAGTGTCGACGACCCGGTGCTCGTGGTCACGTCCGACCACGGCGAGATGCACTGGGAGCACGTCTCGGAGGACGTCGAGCGGTTCGACGGCACCGGTTGTGTCGACCACGGCGGTGCACCGTACGAGCAACTGGCTCGCGTACCCTTGCTGACGAACCAGGACTGGTCGCTCGAAGGGCCTGTCTCGCTGGTCGACATTCCGCCGACACTCGCGGAGGTGGTCGGGTTCGACTGGCTGTCGGTGACGGGGCAGTCGTTGCTCGGGGAGCGTTCCTCCGAGCGGCTCCCGGTCGTCGAGGGGTCACTCAACGGGTACGAGAAGAAGGCTATCTACCGGGGCCAGCACAAGCTGATCGTATCCAGGGGTGACGGTGTCGAGATCGGCTACAGTCTCCCCGAGGAAAAACCGGTCGAACTCCCCGAGGACGTGCGACAGGAGCTACTAGACGGGCTCCCACCCTGGCCGGACGGGCAGGAGGTGGAGACGGAGGTTGCCGGCGTCGTCGAGGACCGACTCGAAACACTCGGGTACAAGTAACCGACCGGCGGCTCCGGGACCGACGGAGTAAACAGGGACCGCGGGGAATCCCGAGACAACAGGATGAGCGGGAACGACCCAGGTGTCTGTCTCGTCACACAGCCACACCGCGAGCGTGCCTCGAAGGACCACGCCTACGACCTGGCCGAGATCGTCGCCGAGATAACGGCCGTTACGGTGGTGACGGCGAACCTGCCGGCCGACTCCGCGCTTCGAGCGGACCACGAGGTCGAGGAGTACAGCACGGGTGGGGCGGGCACGAACGTGGTTGCCGAGGCACTCCGATTTGTGCTGAACCAGTTCCGGCTCTGTCGGCTGCTGTTCCGGCGTGAGGAGGCTGTGGTGCTGTTTTTCGGGACGACGTCGTATCTGTTGCCGGCGGCGTTTGCCCGCCTGACCGGCAAGACAGTTCTGGTTCTCCCCCGCGGTGACGTGCCGCTGTCGCTCCGACTCCGGTGGGAGGAGTCGATGCCCGCACCGCTCGCCCGGGCCCTCGCCGGTGCCGTCTCGGTGCTCGAACGGGTGAACTACCGGCTCGCGGATGCCGTGGTCAGCTACACCCCGTCGATGGCGACCCAACTCGGGCTGGGCCGATACGAGAACAAACTCTACACCAGCGGCGCGCGGTTCGTCGACACCGAGCAGTTCGACGTGCACCGCCCGTACAGACAGCGAGACCGGACTGTCGGGTTCATCGGACGGCTCGACGTGGAGAAGCAGATCCCGAAACTCGCGGCCGCCACACAGCGACTCCCCGAGGATATCCGGTTCGTGTTCGTCGGCGACGGCGACTACCGGGAACTGCTGGAACAGGAGCTGGCCGCTGAGATCGACCGTGGCTCGGTGGAGCTGGTGGGGTGGGTCGACCGCGAGGCGGTGCCTGCCCAACTCAACCGGCTACGGCTGCTCGTGGTCCCGTCGCACCCGACCGAGGGGCTCCCGACGGCTATCCAGGAGGGGATGGCCTGTGGCACCCCGGCCTACGCGACGCCGGTCTCGGGCGTGCCGGACCTCGTTCGAGAGGGCGAGACCGGGTTCCTGATGGACAGCACGGACCCGGACGAGATTGCCGCGGATATCGAGGCGATACTCGACCGTGACGACCTCGAAACGGTCAGTGAGGAGGCCCGGAGTCTCGTCGAGACCGAGTACAGCTTCGAGGCCGCCGTGCAACGGTGGCGGGGTATCTTGGAGGACGTGGGGGGTCACCCCTGATATTCTCCCCGCGCTTTAGCGCGGGGATTCCTCACATTGGGGGTTCGGCTACCGACCCACGGAGGCAACTTGCGAGTTTGTGCGCACTTTTTTGAGACTTTCCTGAGGGTGTGGTTTCCCCGACCAATCGTGGTCGTCCCACTCGAATCGCACGACCCGTGCCATCGGTCTGACTTCGCAATCGCTGTGTTCTCGAAGGGACGTCTCTGACGCCGTGAGGTCGGCGTTCCCCTCGAATCCGCATGGACACGCCAGCGTATCTCCGTGGCAAACCGTTTCCTCCTGGTCGCCACACTCGGGACACGTCTGACTCGTCCACGCTTCCGACTCGGCTTCGAGAGAGATACCATATTCCTCACAGGCGCACGCGAGACGGTGAATAAACTTATTAAACGCCCAGAAGTTGTGTACCTTCTCATTCACCCTGACCGACCAGTGTGTTTCCAGCACGTCGGTCAAGTCGCCCACGTACACCGCCGTCATACCCTCGTCGTACAGCCGTTCAACGAAGTCGCAGCAGTCGCGAAACTGCTGCCGGAGGGTATTACGTTCCGGTTCATCGGGGACGGGCCGCTGTGTGACTGGCTGGAGACCGAGCGCGAGGCGGGGCAGGTCGAGGTGACCGGCTGTGTCGACCACGAGGAGGTGTCGGCGGAGCTGAACAACCTCCGACTGCTCGTGATGCCGCCGGAGCCGACCGAGGGGCTGCCGACGGTCATTCTTGAGGCGATGGCCTGCGGGACACCGGCCTACGCGACTCCTGTCTCGGGGGTGCCGGATGTCGTCCGGGCGGATGGGACGGGATTCCTGATGGAGCACAGAGAGCCAGACCGGATTGTGGCCGATATCGAGGCGATTCTCGACCGCGAGGACCTGACGGCGGTCAGCCAGGGTGTCCGTGACCTCGCAGTCTCGGAGTACAGTTTCGAGGCGGCCGTCGACCGGTATCAGAGGTTGCTGGGCGACCTGCAGGCCCAGGAGCGCCACTGACCGTCGACCCAGGGAGAAACAGGGTTTCTGGGTCCCGGCGGAACAACGACAGATGTTCGCTGTGACGAAATCCATAAGCCTCCGACGGGGCTACCGTGTTTCACAATCTCTACTCCAGTGGACAACAAATGACAGACAGACCGAACATTATCTGGCTCACACTCGACAGCGTTCGTCAGGACCACACGACTATGGGGGGTTACGAGCGCGAGACGACGCCCCAGATACAGCGGATTGCCGACAGGTCAGACGGGGTGGCGTTCTCGTCCTGTTACGCACACGCTCGGGCGTCGCCTTCATCGGTGCCGTCGATTCTCAGCGGTACGTACCCATCCCGGCACGGGACCTACTACAGAGACAGCACGGCGTTTCCGGACGAACTCTCACTCGTCTCGGAGTTGCTCGCCGATGTGGGATACAACACGGTCGGCGTATCGAACAACCGGTACGCCAGCGACCTCTCGAACCTGGAGCGCGGGTTCGACGAGTTCACGTTGCTCGGCGCGACACCGACAGAAATACTCCGGAGTGCAGGTGTCTGGAACGTCCTGAAGTACGTCCGTAACCTCCGCACTCACTCGGTTGGATTCACAACCACAGACACACACGCCCACTCGGGGGCATATCTACTCACCGAGATGATGAAAGAGCGTGTTCGGGAGGCCAGCGAACCGCTGTTTATGTACGTCCACTATAATGAAACGCATAGAGCATACCAACCACCGCTACCGTATCTCGACAGGTACACAGACGACCTCTCGATGAGTGCCGCCGATGCGGCGGAGTTGGCGATGGACGTTCACCACAACCTCGTCAAAATCGTTGCCCAAGGATGTACGCTGACATCAGAGGAGATAGCAGCGCTCGAAGCAATGTACGACGCCGAACTCGCGTACACCGACCAACAGGTGGG
>JAQCNG010000022.1 GCA_028275145.1 Halovenus sp.
CTGACCTCTCAGACTGCCGATCTGAACCCCCACGCGCTCTCACATCCACTCGAACTCGCGCCTGTACGCGATGACGTACGACCCGACCAGAACAACCGGGAGCGACACCGCCACGACAGCCACCTGTGTGAACGGGTCCGGCGGGGCGAGTGCCGCGCCGGCGACGAGGGCAGCGACCATCAGGACCGCCGCCCCGATGAGGAACTGCTCGAACTCCCCGGAAACCATACCCCTGGTTGTGACCTGTCTGTTAATGACAGTTGCGGTCCGGTCGCGCGCCGCCCCGGACCCGACCGGCACCCGCCTGACCGCCCGGACAACACCGTTTGCCGGCGGCGGGGACACACCCCCTCGCGGGCCGTCACCGTCCTCGTTGCACACCGTGACCGCAGTCCGGGACTGCCTGCGGACCCGATACAAACAGTTATCTATCACGCTGGTGGATATCCCGGTGTGCCCTCGCCCGCAGTCCGGGGTGGCCTGTGCCTGTTGCTCGGCATCTTCCCCGGCTTGGCTTTCGGTTTTTTGTTCGCGCCCGACCCGACCGGTCTCACACCGCTCGTTATCGCCGCCGTCGTCGCGGTGGTCGTCGGGGGCTACCTGTACCAGTCCGACTGGCTCCGTGACACCAAGCAGACGGCACGCTGACGTCCCGGTCACCACCGCACGCGAAAGCCACTCTCCCCCCGTGGCTCCTCGTGGGTCACCTCGACATCCTCGACGCGGGCGGCGGGACTGCCCTCGTGACAGAACGTAACGAGCGCCTCGACGTCTTCCTCTGTGCCCTCGAAGACGGCCTCGACGCGCCCGTCGTCGAGGTTGCGGACCCAGCCCTCGACGCCGTGTTCGCGGGCCGTGTCTCGCGTTGTTGCCCGGAATGACACACCCTGAACTCTTCCCGAAACGAAAACGTGTGCGCGTGTTCGCTCGCTCATGTGACCGCGTACGCACCCGTGACTGAAAATGCCCCCGGCCGGCAGGAGTATCGACGCGAGCAGCGCCGCTCGTCCGTCGAAAGGGGTTTGCGCGGGCCAGCACAAACAATCCCATGGGACTCGACGAACTCACCGCGGACGTAGAGAACAGATACTCCGACCTCGGCGAGGAGGTGACGGTCGAACTCGACCGGGAGACGCGCAACGAACTGGCGATGCTATCGGTCGCACTCGACCCCGACGAGACCGACGAACTGCTCCGCCGGGCGCTGCACATGTTCTTCCAGACTGCCGTCGACACCGGTCGTCTCGATTTCAACCTCCGGAGCGGCCACCAGGTCACCTACGACGAGTATCTGTCGGGTATGACATTCGAGGATATGACCGGGGGCAACCAGTTTCCCCAGGCACAGCAGAAAGACGACCGGCGCTACCAGTTCTAGTCGACCCACAGTGACACCAGCACAGACAGTCTTTTGATAGTTCAGGTAACGTACCGACACACGATGGCGACTCACGGTCAGGGAGTGCACACGTTCGGAGCGTACCTCGAGACAGTCGAACAGAATCTCGACGGAGACGGGTTCGAGGCACACCCCGACACTCCAGAGGGGTACCGGACCGACACCTACCATCGACGGCGGTTCGAACTGTCGAAGTTCGGCTTCGTGGATACGTTCGTCGTCGGCGAGACTGTCTACAGAGAAAGCAGGCAGAGTGCCTCGCACCGCCTGTACAGTCCGAACCACTGGGCCGCCTTCGAGATACCGCTGGTCGCTGACCCCGACCCGGCCGAGGTGCTGTACAACGACTCGAAACCGGCGTGGGGGAGAGCGTACTACAGCGGATTCCACGAGATCATAGAGCACTCACTCACACCGGCAGACTGGACGCCTGTGACCGGTGTTCACCCCCGCTGACCGCCGTCCCGTCGGAATACCATCGACTGTGCGAGATTCGAGTCACCGATTTATCGACCGCGTGAGCGTGAACACGAACAGCGCAATCATGAAGCCACCGAGGAACCCCTCCACAGCGACGAGCAGTGCGGCCGTCTGGTTGGCGGGGGTCGGGTTCGACAGCAGCACGGAG
>JAQCNG010000025.1 GCA_028275145.1 Halovenus sp.
CGACTCCCCGTCGCGGACGATGCCGTCGACCTCGTGGTCTGTCAGGCACTTCTGGTGAATCTCGATGACCCGGCGACGGCGCTCGCGGAGTTCGTCCGTGTCTCGACAGACCGCGTCGCGGCTATCGAACCGGACAACAGCGCGGTCACCGTCGAGTCGACGGTCGACAGCGAGGAACCTCTCGCACAGCGGGCACGCAGGATGTACCTGCAGGGCAGCGCCGTCGACCCGGCGCTCGGTTCGTCCCGTGGCCTGTTCGAGCGGGCCGGACTCTCTGGGGTCAGTGTCCGCCGGTACGACCACGTCCGGACGGTCGAACCACCCTACTCCGGGCAGGCACTGGAGAGCGCCCGGCGAAAGGCCAGTGGCGCGGGACTGGCGACAGACCGGGAGACGATGCTGGCCGCTGGGGTCACCGCCGAGGCGTTCGACCGACTCCGGGGGGAGTGGCGTGCGATGGGCCGACAGGTCGTCGAGCAGATGCGTGCCGGCGAGTACCGCCGTCGCGAGACGGTCCCGTTTTTTGTCACTGTCGGACAGCTCTGAACCGGCAACCTGCCGGGCCCACCGGCGTCGGGGGTGACGGTGAATACTTGCTTCGGCCGCCACTACAGACGGTATGCGCGTCATTGTCCACGGCGGTGCGGGCGGAACGGCCGACGAACCGGCGGCCAGACAGCACAACCTCGAGGAGGCGGCGGCGGCGGGTGCGGGGGCCTCCGACCCGATTGCGGCGGCAGTCGCGGCCGCCGGGGAACTCGAGTCGGCACCACGGTTCAACGCCGGCGTCGGAGGTGCGGTCCAGAGTGACGGGATGGTCCGGACCGACGCGGGACTGATGGCCGACGACGGCACCACGGGCGCGGCCTGTTCGATGGCCGGTGTCGAGGACGCCGCCGCGGTCGCCCGACTCGTCGCCACGGAGACACCACACGTTCTCCTCGCGGGCGAGCACGCGATTGCGCTCGCCGACGCGTTCGACATCGACACGGACCGGGACCTCTGGACCGACCGGACCCGGGAGCGCTGGGCCGACCTCGACCCGCCCGCCTTCGAGGACTCTCATGCCGCCGAGGGCCACCGCGACCCTGCCGAGGGCCACCGCGACCCTGCCGAGGGCCACCGCGACCATCTCGCGTGGGTACGCAAGCGGTTCGGCGGCAGCGACACTGTCGGCGCGGTGGCGACCGACGGCACGGCCGTCGCGGCGGTCACATCCACCGGCGGCCGGTGGTGTGCGCTGGCCGGCCGGGTCGGAGATGTCCCGCAGGTGGGTGCCGGGTTCTACGCGGCCGGGGGTGTGGCCGCGAGCGCCACCGGTGCCGGCGAGGCTATCGCACGCTCTGGCCTCGCGCGGCGGGCGGTCGCTCTCACCGACGACTACCCGCCACAGCTCGCGGCCGACCGCGCAATCGATGTCTTCGAGCGGGAAACCGGCGCACAGGCGGGTGTCATCGTTCTCGATACGGCAGGACAGACCGGGCGCTCGTACAACTCCGCGGAGATGATGACCGCCGTCCGCGGGTGACCGGTCGGCCGACACAACCGGCTCCCGCACACACCGCCAGCAGTCTCAGGCCGTTGCTTCCTCGTCGTCGCGCATGTCCGGCGGCAGCAGGTTCGGGATGCTGTCCTCGATTGGGTAGGTCGTGCCACACTCGGTGCAGGTGAGCGTTCCGGTCACGATTTCGTCGCCCTCGCTTTCCTCGACGGCGAGTTCGAGGTCGTCCTTGTCCAGCGGACAGCACAGAATCTCCATCAGGTCCTCGTCCATACCGAGCGAAACGGCCGGGTGGGGCAAAGCGCTTGCGCTCGACGGTCTCGAGCGGTCGCGGACGACCCAGCGGACGGTCACCGACCGCCGGGGTCGCGGCTCTGTTCCGGGGCGGGGAGTATTAGCCGCTGGGCCGCGAACGGGCGGGTAATGCGCGCAGCAATCCTCCGCGAGTACGGCGAACCACTCGAGGTCAGGGAGCTCCCTGCGCCGGACCCGCCCCCCGACGGTGCAGTCGTGGCGGTCGAGGCCTGTGGACTGTGTCGGAGCGACTGGCACGCCTGGCAGGGCCACGGCGAGTGGAACAACGACCGGGTGCCCCGGGGGCAGGTGCTCGGCCACGAACCGGCCGGCGAGGTGGTCGCTGTCGGCCCCGGGGTGGACCGTGTCAGCGAGGGCGACCGTGTGGTCGTCCCGTTCTCGCTGGGTGACGGGACCTGTCACCGCTGTCGGTCGGGCCAGGGCAACGTCTGTCGGGACGGACTGGCGCTGGGGTTCGAACCCGACGCCCCCGGTGCCTTTGCCGAACAGGTGGCGGTCCCGGCGGCCGACCACAACCTCGTTGCGCTCCCGGCGACACTTGATGCACGCGACGCGGCCGTGCTGGGCTGTCGGTACATGACCGCCTACCACGCACTCGCCGACCGTGCCGGCCTCGCGGGCGGTGACTGGCTCGCGGTCCACGGCTGTGGCGGGGTCGGACTCTCGGCGGTGCAACTGGGCCGTGCGCTCGGGGCCCGGGTCATCGGTGTCGACCCGGACGAGCGTGCACGCACCCGGGCGACCTCGCTCGGCGCAACGGCGACGGTGGACCCGACAGAGAGTTCGCCTGTCGAGACAGTCCGGAACCGGACCGGTGGCGGCGCGGACGTCTCGGTGGACGCGCTTGGGATTGCGGAGACCTGTCGCAACTCTATCCGGTGTCTCCGCGAGCGTGGCGTCCACGCACAGGTCGGGCTGACGACCGACCGGGAGCGGGGGGAGATTGGGCTCCCGACCGACTGGATGACCCGCTGGGAGATAACGTTCGTCGGCTCTCGCGGGATGCCGCCAACAAACTACGGGGCACTGTTCGACCTCGTCGAGTCGACCGGTATCGACCCCGGGAGCCTGGTTGCCCGGGAGCTCTCACTCGAAGACGTCTCGGCCCGACTCGCCGCGATGGACGCGTTCGACACAAACGGCGTCGAGGTTGTCACCACTCTCTGAGCGTCGACCGCTCGTACCGACGGGACGAAAGCCGTTTTGCTCGCCGGCAACCACTGTAGCTATGCGCGCAGCAGTGTTCGACGGTCCCGGCGAGATTGGCATCGAGGAGGTTCCGACACCGGAGGTGGAGTCACCGCGAGCGGCTGTTGTCCGGGTGACACACACTGCCGTCTGTGGGTCGGACCTCTGGTTCTACCGTGGCGAGAGCGACCGGGAGACCGGTTCGCGGGTCGGTCACGAGCCGATGGGTGTCGTCGAGGCTGTCGGTGAGGACGTCACCTCGGTCGAACCCGGCGACCGGGTGCTCGCGCCGTTCGTGATTAGCTGTGGCCGGTGCGAGTTCTGCCGAAAGGGCCTGCACACCTCCTGTGTGAACGGGGACTCCTGGTTGGGCGCACAGGCCGAGTACGTCTCCACCAGCGAGGCCGACGGCACACTCGTCCGGGTGCCCGACCGGTACGCCGACGACGAGGCGACCCTGCAGGCGCTGTTGCCCCTGACCGACGTGATGGGGACGGGCCACCACGCGGCGGTCAGCGCCGGTGTCGGCCAGGGTGACACCGCTGTCGTCGTCGGTGACGGCGCTGTCGGGTTGTGTGCGGTGCTCGCGGCGCGGCGACTGGGCGCCGAACGCATCATCGCGATGGGGCACCACGAGGACCGCCTCGCCCTCGCCGAGGAGTTCGGCGCGACCCAGACTGTCACCGAGCGCGGTGAGGCCGCCGTCGAGCGGGCGCGCGAGCTCACCTACGGCGGCGGCAACCACGTACTGGAGTGTGTCGGCGCGGCCTCGGCGATGGACACCGCAATCGAGGTCTGCCGGCCCGGCGGTACCGTCGGGTACGTCGGTGTTCCCTACGGCGTCGACGAGAGTGGACTGGACGTGTTCACGATGTTCTCGGACAACATCACACTCAGCGGTGGTGTCGCGCCGGTCCGGGCATACGCCGAGGAGCTGATGGCCGACGTGCTCGGCGGCCGACTCGACCCCTCGCCCATCTTCACGAAAACTGTCGACCTGGACGGCGTGCCCGAGGGCTACCGGGCGATGGACGAACGCGATGCGATCAAGGTGATGGTCCGGCCGTAAGTCGGTTCCTGTCGGGGCCTTCGACAGGTCAGTCGTCGGTCGACTCCGGCGACTGGCGGTCCCGGTTGGTCAGAAAGGGTGCAGTAACGTCGTGGCCGCCGAGGTGGCCGTTCAGTTTCGCTGCCGCCGGTGACTCCCTGATTGCGGCCTCGTCGTAGCCCGCCTCGTCGAAGGGGTCAGTGGCCCAGCGAGCACCGCCGAGGTTGAACTTCTGGTGGTACGGCTCGGCAACATAGAAGGCCGAGAGCCGTTCGAGACGTGTCTCGATGCGCCCGCGGTCGTGGTCGCTTTCCTCGAGGTAGCTCCGGAGTTGCGCGCGCTGGTCGTCGCTCTCGGTGAAGACGATGTGCTGGTACTGGCGCTTCCGTGACTGCTCCAGCGGCGTGTGCGCGTCGAACGCCTTGTCCAGCAGTTCCGCGAACGTGACCCGCCCGGGGTCGTAGTCGACCTGGACAACCTCGGTGTGGTCGCCCAGTACCTCGTAGGAGGGGTCGGTTTTCGTCCCGCCCGCGTAGCCGACCCGGGTCCTGACAACGCCGTCGACTGCGCCGAAGGCCGCGTCCGGCCCCCAGAAACAGCCGAGACCGAACGTCGCTGTTCCCGTCTCCGTCGGGGCCTGTCTGTCGTACTCCCGAATCACTGCCGGCGTGAGCGTGCCGGCCTCTGTTGGTGGTGTCATCTGGGGTTTACTCTGTTTACAGTTTGGTGACAGACACGCATAATGCTGTCTCCTCCCGCACACTCACGGATGTGACCGCTCACTCGAATACGTCGGGCACCTCACTGCGGGTGATATATCGGCTCTCCACATCGCGTGTTTCGAGTTCGCCCGTCTCGCGGAAGTTGTTGCCGATGACGAGTCTGTATGGAGCCCCGAGCAGTCGTCTGGAGTCTCGCGCCCGCCGAGGAGACGACAGGTCTGGACTGTCGGTCTCCCTGGGCCAGGGGTTATCTGCGCGGAGCAGGCGCAATACCACGGCCTTCAGGCCGTGGATACGCGCCGTCACTCCGGAGTCACTCACAGTTCAAACACCCGTCTTGAGTTTCCTACAGTAACGTTTAATTGACAGACTATTACCAAGTAGGAATCGGTCGGAACGAAGCGGATTCCGTCCCGTCCTACAGAGGCGGCCTGTCCACCCACAGTAATGAGACAATATCTGGAACGTGGTCACGAACACCGGATGCTCGAACCATCCGACCCCGTGGTGACTGCGCTTGCAGCACTTCCGCTAACGTGGACTCCGGTGACGCCTGCTGGCGTCCCTGCGGCCAAAACAACGCTGGGACGCCAAA
>JAQCNG010000032.1 GCA_028275145.1 Halovenus sp.
CGGACAGGACGACAGCGGGCGCTATGACAGCCGACCCACCACCAACGGTCGCCCTTGCCTGCTCAGGCCTGTAAGCAACAACGCCACGCCCGAACGTGAGTCGCGTACCAGCGGAACGGCGGGCTGGCACGGTTTCGCAATCCCCCGTATAGGAGGACGTAAAACCGCGATCCAGCCCATCCGTCTCGCTGAAGAACACGCGGGCCACGTTCACCGCCGCGACGTAATCCCGGTCGCCTTCGAATCCACATCGAGCGTTGTCACACCGAAAGTGCCCGCCCCACCACACCTCCTCATCGTGATCAGGCGACTTGCACGTGTGCCCGGTTGAGCCACACCGCGGGCACACGCGACTCGTGTCCTGCGGATACACCCGCTCAACATCCACGCCGACGTACTCGCAGCGGTACTCGATCTCCTCGATGATCTCCCGCCGCGCCCAACTTGACAGTTCCCACGACAACTCACCTTCACCGGATGGCGGGGACAATGACCGCAAATCCTCGTGAACCATCGTGTCCACATCGTACACCAACGCGAGTGCAACGACTTGGTTCGTCACGTCGTGAATCAACTGCTCGCGCTTGTGCTGGATCTTGTTGTTCACCCGTTCGTACTCCGCCTGCACCTCTTTGAACTCGTCTGTGTAATCTCGTCCGTTCCGTCGAAGTTCCGCTAATCTGGCGTTCAACCGTTGCCGTTCTCGGTGGAGTCGACGCATCTTGTCGCGGTCGGCAAACCGAACGAAATGCGGCCGCGACACCTGTTCGCCGTCCTCGTCAACGACGACAGCCGTCACGTCCTTGCGCATTCCGGCGTCGAGTGCCAACACACGGTCTGCATCACCGTCGGCGTCGGTAGTGTCTATGTCGACGGGGAAAGAGAGTTCGTAGAATTGGTCGCCGTTCTTCCGCCTTGAGGACTGGAATTCGGGGGCTGACAGAGAACCGCGCGCGGTAAGCGTGTGGAAGGCGTCGTACCCGTCGAGTTCGTGTTCGTGCCACGACCAGTCTCCACGGCTTTCGGGCGTCACGGTATCGGGCGTCTTCATCTTCACCGTCAATGACTGGTCGTCTTCGTCGTACTGGTATTTGATGGCTTGGCCGCTGGCGGGGCCATCGTCTGCCGAGTACGGTAACACGCCGTTGCTGTACTCCGGTGCATCTTGCAATTCGAAATATGAGTCGGGGTATCGGCCGTGGCGGTCGTAGTACGTGTTGAGTTGGTCGATGAGAACGTCGACGTAGCCGCTGGAGAGGTATTCGCCGTCGTCCCACAGCTCTTCTTTGATGTGTCGACGGTGGATTCTGCGGATCTTGTGTGTAGGGATGACGTCCTGAATGGCTTGGAAGGCTTCGCGGCGGTCAGCGTGGCTCCGTAGAGTTTCACCCACCTTCTGGAGGATGCACCGCCGGATGCGTGACGGTAGGTATAGCTCAAAGTCCTCCGGCGGTGCCTCACCGTGGATTGTTTTGTACAGGGCGTGGTCGTCGAGTTCTTCGAACGGTTGGTGTTCGTCGAAGTACTTCCACGCTTGATGGTCGGAGTCGGAGATGCCGGTGAGGTGTTCCGGCGTCCAGCGGAGGTGGAGAACGCGGGTGGCGACGTGTTGGACGAACTTGTCCAACCGTTTGTGTTGGTCGCGGTGGGTGTCCGGTAGCCGAACGGGCAACGAGAGATGGTCACTCATCAGCAGTCACCTCGGTTTCGACTGCGTTGACGACCTGCTGCTTTTTCGATGACCTCATCCCGTAGAGTTTGCCGGAGAAGCTGGCGACGAGCTTGATGAGGTCATCGACGAGTTCTTCCTGTGCGGTTTTGTCCGTCTCGTCTTCGACGACAGTGATGGTGACGCCGTGGTGGTCGAAGAGGCGTTCGAGATAGGAGAAGCCAAAGCGAGTGAGTCTGTCCTCGTAGGTGACGAGGACGCGTCCGAAGCCCGCATCTGGAGTCTCGTCAAGAAGGGTGTTGAGACCGCGCCTGTCTTCGTTGAGGCCGCTGCCAACGTCAGTGTAGGTGGTTTCGACCGTCCATCCGTTGTCGTGTGCGTAGTCTCGGAGACGGTCAAGTTGACGGTCAAGATCGCCGTTGTCTTTCTGACCGTGACTGGAGACGCGGGCATAGAGAGCGACGTGGTCGCGGGAGCGAGCATCACCAGCGAGGCGGAGGAGTTCGCGGTGTGGGATGCGGCGGTCGCCGCCGGGTGTCCGGGTGTAGTCAAGGTCGCCGCTTCGACACCACCGTTTGACGGTTTCGGGGTGGACGCCGAGTTCCTCCGCGAACTCGCCGGTAGCGTACGACCGTGGCATCGTCTTGTTACTAATTGTTGCTTACTACTGCTTAAAGATTCGGAATTTAGAAACAGTTACAAACCCTGGCGAGCAACCGAGGGATGGACGTAGACGGCCGTAATCTCACCGTCGACCGCCGTTTCGAGAGAGTCGTCGGCGTCGACGGTCACCCAGCCGAAGCCGACGAGTCGGCTGTCGGGGTCGCCGGGGCCGTTGCCGCCGCTCCGCTCGGCGACGACGGCGTACGTCTCATCCATTTCGAGAGGGTACTCCCCGGGGTCGCGGTCGTGTGCCCACGCGGCGACCTGTTCGTCGCTGTAGGCCGCCGGCCCCAGCGCCTCGATGGAGTCGAGATGGACTTCCCGTATCCGGGACGCGTCGTCGGGGACCGCCTCGCGCACGTGAACGTCCATACGAGTACGCAGACGGGGCGCTCGGAAAATACCCCGTGCTGGCGGTTCAAAAGCGTGCAGACCGAGTCCGGCACCCGGGCTACTCGACGGTGACGCTTTTTGCGAGGTGGCGGGGTTTGTCGATCGGTCGGCCGAGGTCGTTTGCGATGTGGTAGGCGACGAGTTGCAGCTGGACGTTCGCCAGCAGCGCGCCGGTGCGGGGGTCGGTCTCGGGCACCTCCAGCACGTGGTCGGCGTAGAGGTGGGCATCGTTCTGTCCGTCGGTCACGGCGATAACCGGCGCGTTGCGGGCCTCGACCTCCTTTATATTGCCGACGGTCTTCTGTGCGCGCTCGTCGTCGCCCAGCGCGATTGCGAACACCGGGGTGTCGCCCGTTACCAGCGCGAGCGGGCCGTGCTTGAGCTCGCCCGCCGCGAACCCCTCGGCGTGTTCGTAGCTGATCTCCTTTAGCTTCAGTGCCCCCTCTAGCGCAACGGGGAACTGGAACCCTCGCCCGACGAAAAAGTATGCGCCCGCGTCCTGGTAGGTGTCAGCGACGTGCTCGGCGCGGGAGTCGTCGAGAATCCGCTGTACGTCACCCGGCAGGTCACGCAGCGCCGGCAGGAACGCCCGCCGGTCCTGCTGGCTCTCGACGGTCGCGAGCGAGAGCAGGTTCAGTGCCGTCAGTTGCCCGGCGAAGGTCTTCGTGGCCGCAACGCCGATTTCCGGGCCCGAGCGGATGAGCAGTGTGTGGTCACACTCCCGGTCGGCCGTCGAACTGACGGTGTTGGTGACCGCGAGCGTCTCCGCGCCGCGCCGGTCGGCCGCCCGGAGCGCGCTCAGCGTGTCCGCGGTTTCGCCGCTCTGTGTCACGCCGACCACCAGGTCACCGCGGATTGGTGGTGTCGAGGTGGCGTACTCGCTCGCGAGAAACGCCTGTGCGGGGATGCCCGCCCGCCGGAACAGTTCGGCCCCGTACAGCGAGGCGTGATAGGAGGTGCCGGCGGCGACAAACTGCACGCCCGGGGGCGGGGCCAGATCCAGGTCGATGTCGGCGGCCCCGCGGAGTTCGTCGACGCGGCCGCTGAGACACTGCCGCAGCGCCCAGGGCTGTTCGTGAATCTCCTTCAGCATGAAGTGGTCGTAGCCGCTCTTGCCGGTCTGTTCGGCGTCCCAGTCGACGGTCTCGACCCCGCGGTCGACGGCCCTGCCCGCGGTGTCGGTGACCGCGAGTCCGCCATCGAGTGTGGCGAACTCGCCGTCGTCGAGATAGAGTACGTGTGGCGTGTGCTCGCGGAAGGCGGGGACGTCGCTGGCGAGAAAGACCGGCCCGGCCGTGCCGTCCTGCGGGGGAGTGCCGTTGTTGCCGCCGAGTCCGACCACGAGCGGGGAGTCGTTACGGGCGGCGAAGATGCGCTCTGACCCGGCGACCACGGCGGCGATGGCGTAACTGCCCTCTATCCGGTCGATGGCCCCCCGGAACGCGGACTCGGGTGGCTCCCCGCCGGCGATTGCATCCTCGATCAGGTGGGGCACCACCTCGGTGTCGGTGTCGCTGGCGAACTCGTGACCCCGGCTCTCGAGGCTCTCCCGGAGGGACTGGTAGTTCTCGATGATGCCGTTGTGGACGACC
>JAQCNG010000040.1 GCA_028275145.1 Halovenus sp.
GCGCTGCCCGACCGCCACCGCGCGAGCGCCTACGCGGCGTTCTCGGCGTCGATGATGAGTGTCCAGGCGCTCGGCTCCGGGAGCATCGGTCTCGCCGTCTCCCGGGGGGTGGGCTACACCGGCATCTTTCGCGGCCTCGCCGTTGCGCTGGTCGCCGTCGCCGCCGTGATGGTCGGACTGTACCGCGCCGACCGACTCCCCTCCGGTGGCATCCCCGGCGAGACGCCCACCTCGGCGGACTGAGATGCGCCGGTTGCTCATCGTCACCATCCTCGGGACGGTGTTTTAACTGTGAGCGAGTCGGGTAGTCCACAAGATGAAGGTTATACGTGCAGGGCCCGTACACTGTGTCGCACATGCTATCAGGTGACACGGCAGTAATCACAGGCGCAGCGAGCGGGAACGGACGGGCAATCGCACGGCAGTTCGCCGAGGAGGGGGCAGATATCGTCGTCGCGGATATCCGCGAGGAGCCACGCCAAGGCGGCCAGCCGACCCACGAGCTCGTTACAGAGGAACACGATATTGAGGCAACGTTCGTCGAGACGGACGTTACCGATACGGACGACCTCGACGACGCCGTCGAGGCCGCCGAGGCCTTCGGCGGCATCGATCACATGGTCAACAACGCCGGAGTGTTTCGCTCCGAGGAGTTTCTCGAGGTAACCGAAGAGGAGTACGAGTTTCTCATGGACATCAACGTCCGGGGAGTATTTTTCGGAGCCCAAGCCGCCGCGCGACGACTCGTCGACAACGGCGGCGGCACCATTATCAACCTCTCCAGTGTCGCTGGACTCGAAGGTTCGGCAGACCACGTCACCTACACAGCCTCGAAAGGCGCTGTTCGGCTGCTCACCTACTCACTGGCAGCGAAACTCGGCCCCGAGGGCGTCCGAGTCAACGCCATCCATCCCGGTCTAATCGAGACCTCTATGACCACCGAAGACGTCCCTATCTTCGGTACCGAGGCCGAGGAGCAGTTCCTGCAAACGGTGCCGTTAGGACGGGGCGGAACGCCCGGTGACGTCGCCGATGCAGCGCTGTATCTCGCCAGTGATCTCTCTGGGTACGTCAACGGGGAGTCGCTCGTCCTCGACGGCGGGATGTCGAGTTCGAGCTGAGTTTCTTTCCGCGCTGAAACGCGACGATCACTGGGGAGAGCCAAGCCGGATTAGCTGTTCGGACTCGGACTGCTGTTCGGAACCGACGAGACGCTCGGGGCGTTCTTTCTGTCCCAGTTGCTCGGACTCGGGGTCACCGTTCTCGGGGCGGCGTTTCTGTTCGGCGTCGTCGCCGCGATGGCGTGGCTGTACCGCGCCGACCTGCTCCTCAGGCGGTGTCCCCGGTGAGACACCCGCGGCGTCGGCAGACTGACATACAAACGCTTATATATCACTCGTGCTACCGTTGGTGTATGTCCGACCCCGAGGAGGTCCTGAGCGACTCGTCTGCCGATTTCGACTCCTCGTTTGCCTACGCCCTGCACGGTGAGATGCGCCGGTTGCTCATCGTCACCATCCTCGGGACGGTGCTGTACCCGTTCGGACTCGGACTGCTGTTCGGAACCGACGAGACGCTCGGGGTGTTCTTTCTGCCACAGTTGCTCGGACTCGGGGTCACCGTTCTCGGGGCGGCGTTTCTGTTCGGCGGTATCGTCGCGGTGCTTTTCAAGACAGTCGTCGACGCAAACACCGTGGCTGGCCGGACCACCGGCGAACAGCGCCACGAGGAGTGACCGTCAGCAGCTATATCCGGGGCGCGGTCCAACCCCACGGCGATGGGCGAGCTAGAGACGCTGTTCGCGCCGGACCGGGTCGCGGTCGTCGGAGCCTCGAACGAGGAGGGGAGTGTCGGCCACGCGGTCACGCGCAACCTCCTCGACGCGTTCGACGGCGAGGTGCTCGCTGTGAACCCGAACCAGGAGACGGTGCTTGGGGTGCCCTGCTACGACGACGTCCGCGAGACCGACGCCGACCTCGCGGTGGTGGCGGTGCCGCCGACGGCCGCCGTCGAGGTAGTCCGGAGCGCGGCCAGAGCGGGCATCCAGAACGTGGTCGTCATCACCGCCGGTTTCAGCGAGGCCGGCGAGGCCGCCCGCGAGCGGGAACTCCTCGACATCGCCGGGGAACACGGGATGAATCTCGTGGGGCCGAACTCGCTGGGGGTGATGAGCACGCCCGTCTCGATGAACGCCACGTTCGGCCCGCGCGGCCCCGACCCCGGCGGGATATCGTTTATGAGCCAGTCGGGCGCGTTCATCACGGCGGTGCTGGACTGGGCCGGGGACCGTGACGTCGGGTTCCGGCACGTCGTCTCGCTCGGTAACAAGGCCGTGCTCGACGAGAGTGACTTTGTCCGGGAGTGGGGTGACGACCCCGAGACCGAGGTGGTGCTCGGTTACCTGGAGGACATCGGCGACGGCCGGGCGTTCGTCGAGGCCGCCCGTGAGGTGACCGCCGAGACCCCGGTGGTGGTGGTCAAGTCCGGCCGGACGGAGGCGGGCGCGTCGGCGGCGGCCTCCCACACCGGGGCGATGGCCGGCAGCGAGGCGGCCTACCGGACGGGACTGCGCCAGGCGGGCGTGCTCCGGGCCGACTCCGTGGGGGAACTGTTCGACTACGCCTCGATACTGGCCGGCCAACCGCTGCCCGAGACTGACGGGGTCGCCATCGTCACGAACGCGGGCGGCCCCGGCGTGATGACGACCGACGCCGTCGGGGACGCGGACCTCGCGCTGGCGACGTTCGACGACGCGACCCGCGACCGACTCCGGGAGCGACTCCCCCCGGCCGCGGCCCCCAGCAACCCGGTCGACATCGTCGGTGACGCCTCTGTCGAGCGATTCGCCGACGCTCTCGACATCGTGCTCGCCGACGACAACGTCGGGATGGCGGTCGTGCTCTCGTGTCCGACCGCGACGCTGTCGTTCGACGCGCTGGCCGAGGCTGTCGTCGACCTGCAGGCCCGACACGAGGTGCCGGTTGCGGCGACGCTGATGGGGGGGTCCTCGACGGAGTCGGCGGCCGCCACGCTCGCAACCGCCGGGATTCCGGCGTACTTCGACCCCGCACGCGCGGTGGGCGCACTCGGCGCGCTCGACGAGTACGCCACCATCCGCGAGCGCGAGTACGGCACACCCACGCAGTTCGACGTCGACCGCGAGCGCGCGGCGGAGATTCTCTCCGAGGCCACCGGGCGGGGACAGACACTGCTCGGTGTGGAGGCGATGGGACTGCTCGATGCCTACGGGATCCCCACCCCCGACGGGTCGGTCGTCGGCAGTCCCGGCGAGGCGAGTCGGGTCGCCGAGGCCATCGGCGGGGAGGTGGTGATGAAGATCGTCAGCCCGGACATCAGTCACAAGTCCGACATCGGCGGTGTCGAGGTGGGTGTCCCGCCGGCGGCCGTCGCGGACACCTACGAGGACCTCGTGGTGCGTGCGCACAACTACCAGCCCGACGCGACGATTCTCGGCGTGCAGGTGCAGGACCTCGTCGACCTGGAGACCGGGACCGAGACGATCGTCGGCGTCACGCGGGACCCCCAGTTCGGCCCGCTCGTGATGGTCGGACTCGGCGGCATCTTCGTCGAGGTGATGGAGGACACCGCGTTCCGCGTCGCACCCGTTCCGGAGCCCGAGATCCGCGGGATGTTCGAGGAACTGGACTCGATGCCGCTGCTGTACGGCGCACGGGGACGGGAGCCGGCGGATGTCGACGCGCTCGTCGAGACTGTCGCGCGGGTCTCGCAACTCGTCACCGACTTCCCGGCAATCGCCGAACTGGATATCAACCCGGTCGTCGCGCTGCCCGACGGCGTCGCGGCGGTCGACCTGCGGCTCACACTCGACCCGGAGACACAATGACCAGACTACTCGTCACCTCGACCGAGGACGGCACAGGAAAAACGGCCATCGCCATCGCGCTCGCGAAACTCGCCGCAGAGCGCGGCGCGACGGTCAGTTACATGAAACCAAAGGGCACCAGCCCCGAGAGCACCGTCGGCAAGACACGCGACCAGGACCCCGCGCTCGCCCGCGAGGTGCTCGGTCTCGACGCGGAGATGCACCAGCTCGAACCGGTGGTGTACTCGCCGACGTTCGTCAAGGAGGCCATCCGCGGGCGCGAACAGCCCCAGCAGTTGCGCGAACGCATCGTGGACGCCTTCGAGGAACTCGCGGCCGACAGCGACATCGTCATCCTCGAGGGTGGCGACCGCCTCGCGACGGGTGGCATCGTCGAGTTGACCGACCACGACGTGGCCGATCTGCTCGACGCCAAACTGTTGCTGGTCGGCCACTACGCCGAGCCCGGCGACGCCGACGAGGTGCTCGGCGCGGCCCGGACGGCCGGCGACCGTCTGTCTGGCGTGCTCTACAACAACGTGTCGGCGGCGGCGTTCGACGAGTTGACCGAGGACGTGATGCCGTTTCTCGACAGTCGCGGCGTCGCCAGCGTCGGCGCGATACCCCACGACGAACAGCTCGCGGGTGTCACCGTCGCCGAACTGGCCGACAGCCTGGGCGCGGACCTGCTCACCGCGACGGTCGACACCAGCCGACGCGTCGAGCGGTTTGCCGTCGGCGCGATGAGCGCGAGCACCGCGCTGACGGCGTTCCGACGGACCCGCAACGCGGCGGTCATCACCGGCGGCGACCGCCCGGACATCCAGACCGCGGCACTCGAAGCCTCGGGTGTGGTCTGTCTCGTCCTCACCGGCGGCTACCGCCCCTCCAACGCCGTGCTCGGCCGGGCCAGCGACGAGGGGGTCCCCGTGCTGGTCGTCGAGGGCGAAACCCGGGCGGCAATCGACCGGACCGAGCACATCCTGCGCTCCGGTCGCACCCAGCGCCCCGAAACTGTCGAGCGCATGGCCACGCTCCTCGACGAGAGCGTCGACGTCGACGCCCTGCTCGAACTCTCGTAACGGAACTGACCTGACAGAACAATTTCCACTGAATTTAAACTAACAGAGCCATAAGTGCCTTGTGGAGCCATCTGGCTCCGTAGTGTCACACGCAGGGGGCGTTTGGCCCCCTGTCCCCTTGTGGACTCACTCGACAGCGGGGTCGCCGGGGAAGATGCTCTTTCGCACCAGCCACACGACCAGTCCCGTACCGGCGAGCGCCGCCAGTGCCGCCAGCACCGGGTCGTCGGTGAACTGCTGGAAGGTGCCGACACCCAGCGCCGCTCCGGCGACGAGTGCGCCGCCGTAGCCGACGTACAGTTGCTGGCGGCGCAACGCCGCCGACTGCGGTGTCGGTTCCGGAACCCCGTTGTCCGGGTCGTCACCGCCGGCGTCTGTGTCGCTGACCGCGTCGTTACTGTTTGCCCCGTCGGCGTCCGGCGTGGTGTCGGTATCCGACGGACTGTCGGCGTCCGGCGTGGTGTCGGTATCCGACGGACTGTCGGCGTCCGGCGCGTCCATACGCGTGCTCGGGGCTGTGAGGGATTAGGGGCTACGTTTCGGAGAGAAACGCGACCGCGTCGGCGGCGCTGGCTTCGGGTGCCTCCTCCATCGGGACGTGTCCGACACCGTCGTAGGTGAGGAACTGGCTGTGCTCGACGCGCGAGGCGAGCGCACGGCCGAACCCCGGCATGTCCAGTCGGACCACCCGAAACTCGTCGGTCAGCGCCTCGACCCACCCGTCCCAGGTGTGGGGTGACGACCCTGTCCCGTGGAGCGCCACCAGCGTCGGCCCAGAACGGACCGAACTCGGTGTACGCCCCAGACCGTCTCTCGCCGACCGTCGTGAGAGATCGGTACGGCGTCAGCGTCCGGTGTTGGCTGTCTCGCTCTCGCCTGTGGTGTCACTCGCCTCGGCCGCACCGTCTACCTCGCGCTCATCGGTCCCGTCGGCCTCCCCGGTCGTGTCGTCCCTGTCGATGGTGTCCGCACGGGTGTCGGCGTCGTCGGGGTCGTCCACGGGGCTCTCGGGGTGGTAGTCGGTGTCGTACGCGCCGGGCTGGCCGTCGACCCGGTCCGGGTTGATGCGCCCGCCGAGCAGCATGAAATCCAGGATGGTCACGCGCAGCATCGCCTCGACGACGGGCACCGCACGCGGCATCAGCGTCGGGTCGTGGCGGCCGACGACGGTGATCTCCTTGTGCTCGTCGGTCTCCCAGTCGACGCTCTCCTGGCTCTTCGGGATGCTCGTGGGCGCGTGCCAGGTCGCCTCGCCGTAGATTGGCTGGCCGGTGGTGATACCACCCTGCAGGCCCCCGTGGTCGTTGCCGACCGGGACCGGGTCGCCCGCCTCGGCCACCGCATCCCCGGTGCCGTCCGCGAACGTCCAGTCCTCGTTGCGCTCGCTCCCGCGCATCTCGCGGGTCTCGCGGCCCTTGCCGAACTGGAAGCCGCTGGTCGCCGGGATGGCGAACATCGCCTGCCCGAGACGGGCCGCAAAGGAGTCGAATCGCGGCGCACCCAGCCCCCGGGGGACACCCCGGCACTCGAAGTACACCGCGCCCCCGATAGAGTCGCCCTCGCGCTGGTACTGGTCGATTGCCTCGCGCATCCGCTCGGCAGTGTCGGGGTGGGCACACCGCACCTCGTTGTCCTCGGCGTGTTCGAGCATCTCCTCGAAACTCACCTCCGGGGCGCGGATGTCGCCGACCTGGGAGACGTGGGCCTTTACACGCACGTCGTACTCGCTGGCCTCGAGAACCTGCTTTGCGATTGCGCCGGCGGCGACCCAGTTGACCGTCTCCCGTGCCGAGGAGCGCCCGCCGCCGCCCCAGTTGCGCGTCCCGAACTTCGCGGAGTAGGTGAAATCGCCGTGTGAGGGGCGGGGAGCCGTCACGAACGGCTCGTACTTGCCCGAGCGGGCGTCCTTGTTCTGGATGACCATCCCGATGGGGGTCCCCGTGGTGTAGCCGTCCTGTGTGCCCGATTTGAGAGACACCTTGTCGGGTTCGCCCCGCGAGGTGGTTATCATCGACTGGCCGGGCTTGCGCCGGTCGAGTTCCGTCTGGATGTCCGCCGCCGAGAGTTCGACACCCGCCGGACATCCCGACACGGTACAGCCCATCGCCTCGCCGTGTGACTCGCCGAACGTGGTGAATCGAAACAACCGTCCGAACTGGTTCCCGTTCATTACCGTGTTTTCGGGGCCGACGCAGTTAACAGTTGCAGGGCAGAGCAACAACGAAACCTCCCAACCGAACCGGCGAGCGGTGGTTGCCGGCGAGGCCCCCGACACCGGACCACGAGGGCAAGACGGGAGTGTCGGGCCGGCGGGTCGGCCCAGAGGGGGCAGCACGCGAGTCCGTCCGGTTCCGGAGCGGTCTCACAGCGAGCGCACGAGCACGAGCGCGTCCTCGCCGTCGGCGTAGTAGCCCGAGAGTCGCCGGCGGAAGCTGAAACCGTGGCGGCGGTAGAGGTCGAGTGCGCCGTTGTTGCCGGCCCGGACCTCGAGTTTGGCCGTGCTGGCCTGTCCCGACATGATGTCGAGCGCGCGCGAGAGCAACCCCGAGGCGATGCCCTCGCGCCGGCGGTCGGCCCGCACCGCGAGGTCCTTGACGTGGCCCAGCGGCCGGCCGTGAGCCTCGACGACGTCGGCGACGATGTACCCCACGACGCGGCCGTCGTCGGCAACGAGAAAGCCCGGTCGTCCGATGTACTGCTCGAACGCGCCAGCGGGCCAGGGCTGTGGGAACACCGACTGCTCGATGCGGTGAACAGCCGGCAGGTCCCTGCGCTCGACGCGCCGAACCTGCAATCCCGGCGACGGCGGAGAGACAGTGGTCACATCTGGGATTATGCGCCCCACGTACAAAGCCGTTATCCGACAGAGTCGACAGCAACAGGACCCGGAGACACCGGGTCTGGCGACGCCAGTTCGACACGGCGTCGGGAGAGCGCCGGTCCCGACTCACCCGGAGACGGAGATGCTGTTCTCGGTGACGTGCATGAACGTGAGTCGGATGATAGTCTGGTCCGGCGGGACGACCCGCTGGTCGAACAGTTGCTCGTCGTAGTGGAGGGTGGCACCA
>JAQCNG010000044.1 GCA_028275145.1 Halovenus sp.
GGGAGCCCAGAGACCCGTGAGCGGTCCGAACACATCGGTCACGTTGTTCTCTACTGTCGGGCGAACATCCGCACGGATTTTCGTCCGGCAGTATCAGGTAAAGCGGCCGAGTCCCGTCTGCGTGCTCGCCTCCTCGATGCGCTCGAACCCCGTCTCGACCTCCGAGGCGTCGACGCCCCACTCGTCGACGACGAACTCGCGGGCCGCCGCCACGTCGGGCACGATGTCGGTGTCCGGGTCCACGTCGACGACGGCAGGCTCCAGAAAGAGCCCGCGGAGGCGGTCGACGTGTGGAATCTCCTCGCTGCGGGCCTCGAGTACGCTGTAGATACTGCCGTGCTCGCGAAGAAGCGAGACGGCGGTTTTCGGGCCGATACCCCGGATACCCTCGTTGAAATCGGTTCCACAGAGGAGCGCAACGTCGACAAACTGTTCGCGGCTCAGGTCGTGGGCCGCGAGCGTCGCCGACAGGTCCATCAGTTCGGGGTCACCCTTGCTCGTCAACTGCCGGAGTGTCAGCGGCGCACCAAACAGGAGCGCGTCGTAGTCCTCGGTGCCGGCGTAGTCGACGGTCCCCCGACGGGCCATGTGGGCACACTGGGCCTCCCCCTCGGCGGGCGCATCGACCACCGGCACGTCGAGCAGGCCGAACAGTTCACGGGTCGTCTCGACGATTGTCTCCGTAAGACGCTGGGTGCGGGATTCCAGACGGGCGACCGCGACCGGATTGCCGCGCTCGCGGGCATCCGCGAGGTCCTGCTCGTACCGCTCGCGCTGCTCGCGGCGGCGCTCGACCTCGTCGCTTTTGAGGTCGGTCACCGCGCCGTCGAACACGAACACCGGCGTCAGGTCGTGTTCGAGAAACTTCGGGAGCCCCGTGACCGCGCCGACCAGATTCGCCACCTCCTCGCCGTCGGCGGTCGTGTACGCCTCACTGTTGGTCCACTTGACCGTCGTCGTGAGATACCGGTAGAGCCAGTTGTGTGCGTCCACCGCGACGACTGCCCCCTCCAGTTCGGCGAACGACACCTCCTCGATGGCCGCCAGGTCACGCAGGTCCGCGTTGCCCATGCGTCTGGTGGTGGCTACGACGGCTTTTGCGTGTCGGTTGCACGCGCCAGCGGGCGGACGGTCCCGGCGGTCACAGAACCCGCTCGCCGAGCGCGCTCGCGGCGAGTTCACAGGCGAGTTCTGCGGTGCGGTTCTCCCGGTCGAGAACCGGGTTGACCTCGACGAGTTCCAGCGCACAGACGTCGGGTGCCTCGCTGTGGACCAGTTCCATCGCGGTGTGGGCCTCGCGGTAGGTCATCCCGCCCCGGACGGGCGTGCCCACACCGGGGGCCTCGTCCGGGTCCAGCACGTCCATGTCGAGGCTCACGTACAGTCGGTCGACCCCCGCCGACGCGACGGCGATTGCCTCCCGGGTGACCGCCGCGATGCCACGCTCGTCGATATCGCTCATCGTGTAGGTGGCGGCCCCGCTCTCGCGGACGCTCGCCGATTCCCTGTCGTCGACCGAGCGCAACCCCACGAGTGCGACGTTCTCGGCCGCGATGCCGGGGGCGGCCGTCCACTCCCGGTCGGCAAACGAGCCCAGCCCGACCGTCGCAGCCAGGGGCATCCCGTGGACGTTCCCGCTGGGGCTCGTCTCGGGCGTGTTGAAGTCGGCGTGGGCGTCGATCCAGAGCACCCCGGTCGTGCCGGGGCCAGCGCGCGCGACGCCGCGGGCGGTGCCGATGGCGATGGAGTGGTCGCCCCCGAGCACGAGCGGCAACCGACCGCTCTCGCGGGCGGCCGCGACGCTGTCGGCGAGTCGCGTGCAGACCGTCTCCACCTCGTCGACGTACTTTGCCGACGGGTCGCCCCCGTCGGGGTCTTGTCGCTCCGGCCGGGGCACCGTCAGGTCACCCTCGTCGGTGCAGTCGTACCCGAGCCCCTCCAGCCGGTCGGCGAGTCCGGCGTACCGGATTGCCGAGGGACCCATGTCGACACCGCGCCTGTCGGCCCCGAGGTCCATCGGCACGCCGAGCAGTGCCACTGTTCCCGGGCGGTCCTCGGGTGTGGGGGTCGCGCTCATGGCCCACCGTTGGGCCGCCGGGTATAAATGGCTGTGTCGCTCACGGTTCGAGAGCCAGGGACAGGCTTTTGTATCCGTCCCGTCGAGTAGTGAGAAATGGACGACAAGACCGAACAGCTCAGGGACATCTTCATAGATGTTGCTGACGAGGAGACAGTAACAGAGAGCCAGCACGAGAGTCACGGCTCGCTGGCCACCGACGAGGAGTCGGTCGACGCGCGACTGCAGTCGGTTATCGAGCGCCTGCGCGAGAGGTTCGAGGTCAGAACGTCGCTCGACGACGGTCAGCTGTGCCAGCTCGTCCGGGCGTTCTACGCCGGCGACGACGACGAGACAATCGCCGCGGAGCTTGGCTGTTCGCGCGACGAGGTGTTCCAGACACGAATGGACCTGCATCTCGTCTGTGAGGAAGAGCTCCCAGACGAGCAGCTCCAGTCGGCGATTCGGGCTGCGGACTCGGGCGCCACCGACGCGCTCGCGGCCGAGTTCGGTATCGAGACGACAGCTGTCGAGCGTGCCCGCGAGGTGGTGGCCGCAGTCGACCGGTCGCGCCGTGTCAGCCACCAGTTCCGGACAGACTTCGAGGAGACGCTCACCGACGCCGACCTCTCGGTGCAGTTCACCGCCGACACCCACGAGGACGGACTCGAGGACGCAACCGACGGAGCGGAGGTGGAGCTCCAGCTCTGAGATGACCGACCACGAGCAACTCGAGCGTGCCATCCCGGCGAGTGTTCGGACCGTCCTGCTGGCGGGTCCCCCGACTGACCGGGTGCGCTCGCTGTGTACGACGCTACACCGGGCGGACGCGGAGACGGACCTGCTGGTGGTCACCTACACCCGAGAGCCGTCGGAGTATCTCGCGGACCTGGACGACGGGGCTGTCGGCGACGTGGTCGTCATCTCTGTCGGTGACACGGCCCCGGGCGGCGACGAGGAGGGGGTGACGACCCGGCAGGTCGACGCGCCGGCCGACCTGACACAGCTCGGTATCGAGATCGGCGACGCGCTCGAGGGGCGCGAACAGGTGTCGGTCTGTTTCGACTCGCTGACCACCACGCTCCAGTACGCCGACTACACCGATGTCTACGAGTTCCTCCACGCCGTCACCGGACGCCTCCGCGCGGCCGACACGCGCACTCACGCCCATATCAACCCGATTGCACACGACGACCAGGTGCTGGCCGGCCTGTCGACACTGTTCGACGCCCGGGTGGAACTCCTCGGCGGGGAGCTCTCCGTCGAGACGCGGCCGCTCCGTGCGGGGAGCCGAAACGTTTAGTCTGTCCGTTGTGTCACGTGCAGGTGTGTTGCTGGTGATGGCCTACTCACGGCACGCGCGCGAGTCGCTGCGCAACGTCTGTCGCGCCCACGAGGGCGTCGTCGTCCGGCAGTCCGGCCGCATCGCACTGCTCGAGGAGACCGAGTTCGGGGCGTTCCAGGCGCTGCGACTGCGCGAGAAACACGGCGACGACATCCAGGTCGAGCGCACCGAACCGTTCAACGAGTTCGCGGCCGTCCGGTCGGCCGTGCGCGAGGCCGCACGCGTCTACGAGGACCGCGACACGCCCGCGGTGCCCTACGAGCGGTTCGCGGCCGGCGAGGAACTGCCCGACCCCGAGTCGATGAGAGACGCGGAGCTATGAGCGACCCGGTCCGGTGTCGTGTCGGCGACACCGTCAGGTGTGGCCGGGCGCTCGTCGTGAGTGTCCCGGTGGACCCGGCAGCGCTCGCCCGGGCAGTCCGCGGGGAGCGAAACAGCGACGCCCGTGTGGCGGTTGTGGCCGACGAACCGGGACCGGCCCACGAGCACGTCGGCTGTATCCGACCGGCGATGGGGCTGCGAACCCAGACAGCGCTCGCGGCGGCGGCCCGCAGTCGGGGTATCGAGACCCGCCACGACGCGGCACTCGCCGGGGCTCGGGAGAAACTGGCCGCCCTCGAGAGCCCGAACGAAACGGGAACGGACCCGACGGACACCGGAACCGCCGACGAGCGCGCACAGTACCGGGAGGCGGCCGCGGCGGCGGCCACGGAGACAGAGCGGTTGCGCGAGACGGTCGCGGCCGCACGCGGTCGCCTGCAGGCACGCCGCGAACAGGGGCTGGACCCGACGCCGGCCGCCGAGGAACTCGCGGCGGCAGTCGAACGGCTCTCCGAGGCCGAAACCGAGGCCGCCGCGGCGCGCCAGCGACTCGACATCGTCCGGGAGCGAACCCGGGAGTCCCGGGACGCCCGCGAGCAGCGGTTCCGTCTGGAAGAGCGGGTGGCGAATCTCGAGCGCCAGGCCCGCGCCCGTCGCCGCGAGCAGGTCCACGAGGAGTATCTCGCGGCGCTGGAGGTGGTGCCCGGTGTCGGCGACGTCGCGGAGTCCAGCGGCGACAACGTCACCGACTCCCGGGAGATGGAGCCGGTCGTCCAGGCGCTCGCAGTCGCCCGCATCGCGGAGCTGTCCGCGCCGGTGGTGCTGGCCTGCGAGCGCTTCGAGAGCGTCGAGACGGCGGCCAACTGGCTCGACACGGCGGTGATACGGCTGACCAGCCCCCTGTAGTGGACCCGTGGGCGGCCCCGACAACCGGAGGTTTAAGCCCGAAGACGCACCAACTCCTCTCGATGGAGTCGGGACCGGTACCGGAGCTCGCCGAGCCGGCACGCGCCTGTGCACAGCGGCTGTGTTCGGCAGAGGGGGTGGTGCTCGCCTCGCACATCGACGCGGACGGGCTCACGAGCGCGGGCATCGCATCGACGGCGCTGGCGCGGGCGGGCATCCCTCACGATGTCGTGTTCAAGAAACAGCTCGACGAGGCGGCGATAGCGGATATCGCGGCCCGCCCACGGGAGACGGTGCTGTTCACCGACTTCGGGAGCGGTCAGCTCGGTATAATCGCCGACCACGAGGCGGCGGGTGATTTTGAGGCGGTCATCGCCGACCACCACCAGCCCGCCGACGCGGACACGGAGTTTCACATGAACCCGTTGCTCGTCGGCCTCGACGGGGCCTCGGAGCTGTCGGGGGCCGGCACCGCGTACGTGCTCGCCCGGGCGCTCGCGGCGGCCGCGGACGAGCAAGAGCCCCTGCGCGCGACAGGTGGCGAGCGAGCGGCCGACGGCGGCAGGGCGGACAACCGCGACCTTGCGGCGCTGGCAGTCGTCGGTGCGGTCGGTGATATGCAGGCGACCGGCGACGGTCTGGTCGGCGCGAACCGGGGGGTCGTCGACGAGGGTGTCGAGGCGGGCGTGCTCTCGGAGACAACGGACCTGGCGCTGTACGGCAAGCAGACACGGCCGCTACCGAAGCTGCTCGAGTACGCCAGCGAGGTCCGGATTCCGGGCATCTCGAACGACCAGCAGGGTGCGATGGAGTTTCTGGGAGGGCTCGATATCGACGCGCGTGCGGACGGGGACTGGCGGCGGTGGGTCGACCTCTCGGACGAGGAGCGCCAGGTCGTGGTGAGTGGGCTGTTACAGCGGGCGCTCAGGGGCGGCGTCCCGGCGGAGAAAGCCCAGCGACTGGTCGGGACGACGTACACACTGCGGGAGGAGCCAGCGGGGACAGAGCTGCGCGACGCGAGCGAGTTCTCGACGCTGCTGAACGCGACGGCGCGGTACGAGCGGGCCGACGTGGGGCTGGCGGTCTGTCTCGGCAACCGCGAGGACGCACTGGGGCGGGCCAGACGGTTGCTCACGAACCACCGGCGCAACCTCTCGGAGGGGCTGGACGTGGTCAAACAACGGGGGGTCGAACGGGCTGACCACCTGCAGTGGTTCGACGCCGGAGGGCAGATACGAGAGACAATCGTCGGTATCGTGGCGGGGATGGCGCTCGGAGTCGAGGGTGTCGACAGCGACCGGCCGATCCTCGCGTTCGCACGCAAGACCGACCCGGACGGTGACCCGGAGACGAAGGTGTCGGCCCGGGCCACCGGTCGACTGGTCGGTCGGGGGCTGGACCTCTCGGTGGTCGTCGGCGAGGCCGCCCGGGCGGTCGGTGGCGACGGCGGCGGTCACGACATCGCCGCCGGCGCGACAATCCCGGCCGGAGAGAGAGAGCCGTTTCTCGACCACGCCGACGCGCTGGTCGCCGAACAGGTCGGCGAGTGAGCGCCCGGACCGGCCGGTTCAAGCGGCAACGATTAGGGGAGCGGGGTACAACAGGGGGTCGATGAGCGAGTTCGACCCGGAGAAGTTCGAGGACAAGTACGAGCACTACTTTCCCGAGCTCCAGCGCGCGTACAAGAACGCGTTCGAGACGATGAACGACCGCTACGATTCGGAGCTCGTCCACGCGATCGACCAGCAGATACTCGCGGAGAGCGAGCCGTTCTACGAGGGGGACGGCCAGTTCCGTGTGGAGTTGCCCGAGCAACCGGCCGACAGACTCGCTGGGGTCGTCGTCGGGGAGGAGAGACTCGACGGGGTGCTCGACCGGTACGTCGAGGAGATAGACAGCCAGTTGCGGGTGGTGTTTGGGTTCGAGAATAGTCATAGTTAACCATCCCCCTGTCGAAAAAAATGGCACATGAGTAGCGAAACCGGGGTGACGTTGTGCGCGTAATCGCCAAGTTCGGGGGGACGAGCGTCGCCGACGGGGAGCGGGTCAACCGCGCGGCCGACTCCATCGCGGCGGCGGTCGAGGACGGCCACGAGATGGGTATCGTGGTCAGCGCGATGGGCGAGACGACCGACGACCTGCTCAAGAAGATACAGTTCGACGCGAGCGAGACCGACCGCGCCGAGATTGTCAGCATGGGCGAGCGCATCACCGTCCGGATGCTGAAAGGCGCACTCGAGGCGCGTGGTATCGACACCGTCTTTCTGGAACCCGGCCGCGAGCACTGGCCCATCATCACCGACGCCTACGGTGAGGTCGACGTGGCAGAGACCAGACGCCGGGCCGAGACAATCACAGAGCAGATGGCCGACGGTGTCGTGCCGGTCATGACGGGCTTTCTCGCGGAGGACCACGACGGCACGATTACCACGCTGGGACGAGGGGGAAGCGACACGACGGCTGTTATGCTGGGCAACTACATGGACGCCGACGAGGTCATCATCGTCACCGACGTCGAGGGTGTGATGACGGGCGACCCGAACGTCGTCGAGGGGGCGCGCAACGTCGGCGAGATCACGGTCGACGAACTCCGGAACCTCTCCTTTCGCGGCGCGGAGGTCGTCGCGCCGTCGGCGCTCGCCTACAAGACAACCGCGTTCGACGTCCGGGTGGTCCATCACCAGCACGTCGACCTGCTGACCGGCGGCACCCACATCGAGGGTGAGTTCGAGAATCTGGTCGACCTGCAGGAGCGGTCGCTGGCCTGTGTCACGATTGCGGGCCGTTCCATCCGCAATCAGCCCGGCGTGCTGTCGGCGCTGTCGACGGCGCTATCCGAGGAGGGTATCAACATCCAGACCGTCTCCAGCGGACTCGACTCCGTGACCTTCTACGTCGACAGCGACGACGCCGCCGAGACCGAGTCGATGCTCCACGAGCGGGTCATCGAGGACGAGATTCTCTCGAGTGTCACCGTCGACGAGGAACTCGCCGCCGTCCGCATCACCGGGGGCGAGATCGAGCGCCAGACCGGTGCGGTCAACGACCTGCTGGCCGCGCTCGCCGACGAGCGCATCTTCGTCCACGACGTCATCACGAGCGCCACCTCTGTCTCCGTGTTCGTCGACTGGGGCGACCGCGAGAAGGCACTCGAGGTCCTGCAGGGTGTCGTGTAGGGCGGCTCTACCGGCCCTCGTAGAGCCGTTCACCGAGTTCCGCGGGCAGATTCGCCTCCTCGATGGCCGCCTGGACGCGGTCGATATCGTACTCGACGCGGTGTTCTGTCACCGACAGCGTGTCCAGGTCGAGCACGGCAAACGCCGCCTGCGGGTTGCCATCACGGGGCTGGCCGACGCTGCCGGGGTTCATCACGATGCCGTCCTCGAAGCGCTCGTGACCCTGGACGTGGGTGTGTCCCAGCACCAGAGCGTCCTCGTCGTCGAGCAACTCCGGGCCGAACGCGTCGGGGTAGGTGTAGCGGTCGGGGTCCGCCGGGTGACCGTGGACGAGTTTGACGCGGCCGTCGAACGCGGTGCGCTCGTCGGGCAGGGCCGCGAGCCAGGCCTGCTGGTCGTCGGTGAGCGTCTCGCGGGCGTGTTCGACGCCCGCGCCGGCCGCGCTGTGGAACCCGAAACTCGAGTCCTCGACGACCGCGCGGTCGTGATTGCCCATCACAGTCTGTGCCGACCGCTCGCGCAGCGCGTCGACACAGGCCCCGTGCATGGGGTTGTAGCCGACCACGTCCCCGGCACAGACGAGGCTATCGACCGCCGGCATGGCCGAGAGCACCGCGTCGAGTGCGACCCTGTTCCCGTGGATGTCCGAGACGACACCGACCTTCATGCTCGACCGTTTGGGGGGAGGCTTCTTAAGTTGATTCGTCGGGTTGCTCGGAGGGGCCGCCGGCGCGGCGTCGCTGGAGGTTCAGCGCCAGCAGTGTCAGCGTCCCGAGCACGATGGGTGTCCAGAACACGAGTCCACGACTGAGCACCACCGCCGTCGTCGCCGAACCCGTGCCGACACCGACAAACACCGTGATGACGGTTATCTGGACGGCCTCGACACCACCGGTCCCGCCGGGGAGTGGCAGCCCCGAGGCCAGCAGCGAGACGGGAACCGAGAAGATTGCGAGCGCGAGCGGGATTTCGGCACCGATTGCGGCGAACGTGAGCCAGACCAGCGTGCCCTGTGCGAGAAACGAGCCTGTTGCGCCCGCAGTCGCGAGCACCACCGTTGTTCTGTCCGAGGCGAGGTCGCCGAGCGAGTCCGAAAAGTCGTCGAGCCGTCGCTCGAGTTCGTCGGCGTCGAGCGCCGGCACGTAGGGAAGACGGGCGACGGTCCGGTTCACCGCGGCGGCAATCCGCTGGAGCAGTCGGTGTGCGGTCGCCGAGTTCCGGTTGACGGCGAACACCAGCACACAGATGAGCACGACGAACAGCGAGAACGCACCCAGAAACGGCCGGATAGGCCCCGGGATGGACTGCTCGACCAGCAGCAGATACGGGCCGACAAAGACAAACACCAGTATCGCCGGGACGAAACTCACGATGTCTTTCATCGAGAGGGCGGCCAGAATCTCCTCGTACCGGCTCGTCGAGCGCATCGAGACGATTGCCGCGCCGACGGGGATACCCCCGGCCTGCCCGAGCGGGGTGAGATTGTGGGCGAGACTCACCGCCGTGTTCAGAAAGACCGACTCCACCGCCGAGAGCCCGAGTCCGAGGTTGCGCGCGAGCACGTAGAGACACAGCCCCATCGAGACGACACCCGCACCGACGGCGACGAGCATCACCGCCAGCTCCTCGTAGGAGATGGCGTCGATGTTCCCCCTGAACTCGTCCGGCCCGGTCAGGATGACGAAGGCACCGAACACCAGCAGCCAGAAGACGATCGCCGTAATGACCTGTCGCTTGCTCAACATGAGTGGCTAAACTGCGGTCTGGACGCGGCGGTGTTGCATCTGGTACGTGTTCAGCCAGGTCAGGCTTGAGCGTTACGACACGCAGAACCGACAGAAAGTAGAGCTCCGGTCGTGTACTCTCCGGGTCGATGGGAGCCAGACCAGCGGAGATCGAGGGCCTCGTCGAGTCGGCACTGGGGACGACAGTCCAGTCCGCCGAGGCGACGACGGCCGGCCGGATGGCGGCGACGTACCTGCTGGACCTGGACGGCGGGCGCGACCGGGCGGTCTGCAAGGTGGGTGGCCCGAGCATCCGGACGGGCGAGGTGGTCGAACCGCTGGTGGTCCGGCTGGTTGGGGAGACAACGGAGCTGCCGGTGCCGGCGGTGCTGGCCGCGGGCCAGTTTCAGGACGCCACGGGCACGCGACGGCACTGGGCGCTCTACGAGTTCTGTGACGGGCACACACCGGCTGAGTTCGACGCGCTCGCGCCGGCCGCGCGACGCCGGGTCCTGAGAGACGTCGGGTCGGCGCTGGGCCGACTCCACACCGCCCACCAGTTCGAGCGCACCGGCGGACTGGCACGCGCCGACGGAGAGACAGTCACCGGCGACAACCTCCGCATCTGTGCCCACCGCGGCCTGCACGCGCCCGGGAAGGGTCGGCGCGTGCTCCGGCGGGCCACGGAGGCGGGCGGCGTGGACCCGCAGCCGGTGCTCACGCACGGTGACCTGTTCCCGGGGAACCTGCTCGTCGCCCCCGACGGGTCGGTCACGGCGCTGCTGGACTGGGGGAACGCACACGTCACGACGGCGGGGTACGCGCTGGGGCGGGCGGAGATGCGCTTTGTCGACTGGTTTCGGTTCCCCGCCCGGCACCGCGAGCGACTCCGGGCGGCGCTCCGTGATGGCTACCGGGCAGAGCGCTCGCTACCCCCGGACTACCCGCGGTTCGCGTCGCTGTACAAGTTCCTCTGGCTCGTCCAGTCGGGCGAGCGGCACCTGCGACACACGCTGACGAGCCGTGGCCGCCGACAGCTCCGTGACCACCTGGGGAGCCTGCTCTCCGACGTGACGTTGGACTGACTGGGGGACAGACGGATGCTCGCCCGCGGGCTACCGGTAGCTCTGGCGGACCCGTCGAACCCCTTGACCGAGAAACACCTCGATGCCGTCGTGGGGGCGTCGCCGGCACACCAGCGAACCCACTCAACCCGACGAGGGAGCGAGCAACGGCAGCGACTCCACGTCGAGAAACTCGTGGACGAGAAACTCCATGGCGTTGACCACGTAGTGGGCCACGACGACGACGAGCAGGCTGTCGGTGAGGACGAACCCGGCCGCGAGCGCGAAACCGAGCACGCCCGTGACGACGATGCCGACAGTGCCCTGTGCGCCGTGACCCAGCGCGAACGCGAGCGACGCGACCACCGCGAGGAGCCACGGCGAGACGCCGAATCCGGCGGCGGGAACACCGACCAGCGCCGCCCGGAACAGCAGTTCCTCGGCGGCGGCGATCAGCGGCAACACGACCACGAGCAGACCGACCCAGCCCCGCGCTGACTCCGGTGCGAGCAGTTCACGGACAGTCTCGTCGTAGGCTGCGCCGACGGCGTCAGCGACTGTCGTCGAGAGTTCGTTTGCCAGCCACAGAGCCAGACCGAACCCGAGTCCGACCCCCACACCTGGGAGGCCGCCGGCCAGCGGTTCCGCGGTGACCCCGAGCGCCGTCGCCGGAATCGAGAAGTACCACACCGCCGCGAGAACGACACCCGCGAACACCGCCTGGGTCGACGCCACGTTCGCGAGCATCATCGTGCTCGTCAGTTCCAGTTCCCGACCGGCCTGTGCTGTCTCCCGACCGGCCCCCGTCGCCGGCGCGTCGTCGGCCTGTGAAATGGGGTTCCGGTTGGCTCCGTCGTCTGCGGGAGTCCCGACTCCGTCGAGAGACTCGCTCGCGTCCACCGGTCTGTCCTGCGAGGCGGCAGTGCCGCCGGTGTCCGCTCTGTCACCGCCGGAGCCAGCAATGGCGTTGCTGTTGTCGTCTCTGGAGGCGGCAGTGGCGTTGCTGTCGTCGCGTTCGACGAACTCGTGGATAAATGCCTGTGACTGTCGGGAGAGCGCGAGTAACAGCACCGTCAGAACGGAGACGACGGCGAGAAACGGTGCCCACTGGGCCACAGATTACTGTGGAGTCGGTGCCCCGCCGCCCTGTCCGACGTCGGGTTCGAGCGCGGTCCCGGTGATGGACCTGAGGCGGTCGACGAGCGAGTCCTTCTCGGGTTCGCCCTTTAGTGCCACCTCGAGCACCTCCGAGATGTGGGTAACGGGGACGATGTCGACCATCTCCTCGTACTCGTCCTCGATCATCACGTCCTGTTCGTTCGCCTTTGGAATGATGATGGTGTCGATACCGGACTTCGCGGCAGCCTCTATCTTGTGGGTGACGCCGCCGACCGGCAACACGTCGCCACGCACCGACAGCGAACCGGTCATCGCGAGGTTCTGCTTGACCGGGATGTCCTCGAGGGCGGAGATAACCGCCGCCGCCACCGTGACCGAGGCGGAGTCACCGTCGACACCCTGCTGTCCGGCCTGGACAAACTGGATGTGGATATCCTTCTCGGCGATGTCCTCGTCGGAGAACTTCTTTATGATGGCGCTGACGTTCTCCACAGCCTCCTCGGCCATCTCCTGGAGTTTGCCGGTTGCGATGACCCGGCCTGGCCCCTGCGAGGGCGCGATTTCGGCCATCACAGGCAACACGATACCGGAGTCCTGTCCCATCACGGCCAGCCCGTTGACACGGCCGACCACGCCACCTTCGGCGACCGTGAGTTCGTAGTCCTTGCGGCGCTTGATGTACTCGTCGGCGAGTTGCTGCTCGATGGACTTCGAGCGGTCCTTTGCCTCCAGGACGTCCTCGCGGGTCGTGAATTCGGCGTCTTTCGCGCGAGCGATGTCACCGGCGACACGCACGAGTCCGCCGAGGTCACGCATCTCGAGCGTGAGGTGGTCCTTTCGGCCGGCGCGGCGCTGGGCCTCGAGGATGACCTCCTCCATCGCCTCGCGGGTGTAGTGTGGCAGGCGACCGTCCTTTTCGACCTCCTGAGCCACGAAGCGGGCGTACTTGCGACGCATCTCCGCGGTGTCGTCGATGGTGTCGTCCATGTACACCTCGTAGCCGTAGCCCTTTATTCGCGAGCGAAGCGCCGGGTGCATGTTCTCCATCGCGTCCATGTTCCCCGCCGCCACCATGACGAAATCACAGGGCACCGGCTCCGTCTGGACCATCGCACCCGAGGAGCGCTCCGACTGCCCGGTGATGGAGAACTCCCCCTCCTGGATGGCGGTCATCAG
>JAQCNG010000057.1 GCA_028275145.1 Halovenus sp.
TGCCGAACCCTGGGCAATGAGCGACCGGAACATACAGATTCATCCGACGAGCGGGCTGGCAGTCGAGGACCAGGAGATCGAGATTGTCGAGCGAAAGGGGCTGGGACATCCCGACTCTATCTGCGACGGGGTTGCGGAGGCCGTCTCGCAGGCGCTGGGCCGGATGTACCTCGACCGCTTCGGCAAGCCGCTGCACTACAACACCGACGAGACACAGCTCGCGGCGGGCAGTGCCGCGCCGGCCTTTGGCGGCGGGGAGATGCTCGAACCGGTCCACCTGCTGGTGGTCGGCCGGGCCACGAAGAGCTACGACGGCGAGTCTCTGCCCGCCGAAACCGTCGCACTCCAGACCGCCCGGGAGTATCTCGACACGAACTTCCCGCATCTGGATATCGGCTCGGATATCGTCGTCGACGTCCGCCTGGGCGAGGGCAGCGGCGACCTGCAGAACGTCTTCGGCGACGACGGTGCGGTTCCGATGGCAAACGACACGAGCTACGGCGTCGGTCACGCGCCGCTGTCGGAGACCGAGCGCATCGTCTACGAGACAGAACGGCAACTCAACGGCGAGTACAAGGCCGACAACCCCGAACTCGGTGAGGACGTGAAGGTGATGGGCAAACGCGAGGGCGACCACATCGACGTGACGGTGGCGGCTGCGATGGTCGACCGGTTCGTCGACGGGATGGCGGAGTACCGTGACGCGGTCGGCAGCGTCGCCGAGTTCGTCGACGAACTGGCCCGCGAGTACACCGACCGCGAGGTGACAGTCCACGTCAACACCGCCGACAACTACGAGGAGGGAGCTATCTACCTGACTACCACGGGAACGAGCGCCGAGCACGGCGACGACGGTTCCGTCGGTCGCGGCAACCGCGCGAACGGCCTCATCACGCCGAACCGGACGATGAGTCTCGAGGCCACCAGCGGCAAGAACCCCATCAACCACATCGGCAAGATATACAACCTCCTGAGTACCGAGATTGCGGGTTCGGTCGCCGCGGACGTCGATGGCGTCCGCCAGTTGCACGTGCGCCTGCTCAGCCAGATTGGCCAGCCAATCGACTACCCCCACGTCGCCGATGTCTCCGTCGCCACCGAGGACGGCGTCGCGCTCGGTGACGTTCGGGACGACATCGAGGCCATCGTCGACGACGAACTCGCCGACGTGACCGACATCACCCAGCGGGTCGTCGACGGCGAGCTATCGACGTTCTGACCCGCGTGGTCACGAGTCCGGGCTACCATCACTCTCCCGCCCGTGACGCAAGCCTCGGCGGTTACTCCGAGGTAGGTGACACAGAGTTGTTCGGCGCAACCGCTCTGGTCTCGCCGACGCTGGTGGAGAACAGTCGTCGCCCCCAGCCCCGGGATAGTTGTGCAGACTGAAACACTCTGGAGAGAGAGAAAAATCGGCGGCGGCGCGAAAACGTCTGTCGCAGTTTTTTTATTAGCGACTGCTGACCTATCGAGTATGCATCCGAACCAGAGCCGCCCCGTTGGACCAGACTCAGGAACACGAGGTGACGTCAAGCAATGACCGTACCGGACGAGAATAAGCGGTCGCTGGCCGCGGACCGTATCGACTGGCGACATCTCTGCGGGGCGGCGGTGCTCGCACTCGCGCTGGCCGTTGCTGCCGTTGCCGTTCCGGGGGCCGTCCTCGCCCAGGATCAGCCGGGTGAACCGGTCAACATCTACGGCGATGCCGAAGACGAACTCGGTAACGCCGCCCAATACAATACGACCATCTACGCCGTTGTCGACGGCGAGGTCGAGGATACAATCGCGGTTGGAGAGAACGGACAGTTCGGCGGCAACGAGACGTTCGATGACAAACTCGCCGTCGACAGTGGTGCGGGAGAGACTGTCACGTTCACAGTCGATAGCCCCGAGGGAACGGTTGCGCTCGATACTGTCAATCTGACAACTGCGGACGGAGTTGTCGAGATCTCACTGACGTTCCCCGTCGCGTCGTTCGCAGAGATTGACGTGGGCAACAACGGGAATCTGGCAAGCGACACGATCGGTGACGGCCTACTGAACGACGTCGATGGCGATGGAGAGTTCGACATCTTCGACGTGCAGGCGCTGTTCAACAATCTGGACTCCGATGCGGTCCAGAACAACCCGGCGGCGTTCAACTTCAACGGTGACGAGAACCCCCAGGAGGTCACCATCTTCGACGTGCAGGGACTGTTCGAGCTGCTCGATTGACACCAATCGCCGGTCCGGACACCCGGTCAGCACGGAGGGGGTTGTCCGCTCGACCGTTCGGGTTCGTGCCCGTTGTCGTGCTCTGTGGGTTGCTGGGGCTGGTCGGTGCTCGACTCGGGAGAACGTAGCGCCGGAACGGGGCCTACGTGGGGAGTTCGTAGCCCGCGTCCTCGACGTTCTGTTCGCAACCACCACAGGCCATCCCCGACACGGTGAGTGTTTGCTCGGACATATCTGGCTCTCGCCCGGGCAGGTGAAAAACGGTGGCGTTCTCCGGTGCGACACTGCCCTGGCGTCGCGGGACTGCCTTCGACCGATAGCGGGCGACACGGCCCGGAGTGAGGGGGTCGGTCGAGAGACACTCACCCCGGACGCCGGTTGACGCTGGTGAAGGAGGCGTCGAACTCCTCGAGGGAGTCGACACCGTCGATGTCGTCGAGTTGGCCCTCGAGTTCGGCTTCGAGCCGTTCGGCCTGGTCGCTGAGGCGGTCGACCTCCTCACTTCCGGGGGGGAACCGGTCCTCCAGCAGCGAGAGCTTCGAACACACCTCCAGATACTCCGCCAGTCGGCCGTCGTGTTGCTGGACCTGTAGCTGCTGTTCGATTGCCCGGACGAGGTCCTTTTTCTCGACAGGCTTGCAGAGGTAGTCGTCGAAGGGCATCTCGAGGATATCGCGTCCGGGGTCGACTGCCGTGAGCATGACCACCCGGCAGTCGTACCCGTCCTCGCGTATCTGCTCGAGTACGTCGTCGCCGGAGCGGTCGGGCATCCGGCGGTCGAGCAGCATCACGTCCACCGACTGGTCTATCTCCTCGAGTGCCTCCTGGCCCCCGTAGGCCGTTCGCGTCTCGTACTCACTGTCGAGTCGGAGCGCGTAGACGCTCGCCACCTCCCGCTCGTCGTCGACAATCAGCACTGTTGTCTCCTCACTCCCCCGGGTCACGTCTGGATTGGGTAGCCCGACCCATATAAGTCTATCCCGACGGTGTGTCACGCTGTCTGGACAGCGTCGACTCCCGGGCTACAGCGAGTCGGAACTGTCGGCCAGCGCCTCGCTGAGCCGGTCGCGCCGCTCGCGCAGGTCCGCGAGCGTTCCCACGACGTCGTCGGTCCGGAGCCGCCTGCGCTCCTCGTCGCTGAGCTGTTTGCTCGCGACTGCGCTGTCGCGCAACCGCTCGTAGTCGGTTTCCCGGGGGAGCGCGGCCACGGCACGCAGCTCCTCGACGACCGGCGGTGCGATGCGGTTGACCGCGGCGGTCAGCTCCCGACAGCGCCACCGGAGGTGTGTCGCCGACGGTGGCGGCCACCCGACGTGGAGCGGCTCGGCGTCCAGCCCGGAGAGGAACGTCTCGTGGCCCCCGACGACGCGGCTGAACCGGTCGGGGTCGTCGACGTAGTGACCGAGCTTCGACCGGGAGTAGTCGGCGTACTCGAGTAGTCTCGGGACGGACATCTCGCCGGGGTCGGCCTCGCGCAGATACGCCACCAGCCGCGACGGCGGCGACTCGAACGCAACCAGCGGGTACGCCGACAGCGAATCGAGAACGGTGACTACCTCGTGGGCCGGGCGCTGCTCGACGAACTCCCTGAACGCGGCCGTCGCGGCCTCGTTGTACGCCTCGATTGGCCCGCGGAGGCGCTCTGTCGGCGCATCGAGGTCCGCCTCGCCCAGTTCGACGAGCCGTTCCAGCTCCGAGATGCGCTCGTCGAGTGTGCGTATCTCGCGGCGAATCGTCTCGCGGGCGTCACGGTACTCCCGGCGGGCCTCCTCGTAGTTCTCCAGTCGTGCGACGATGTCCGCGACGGGTTCGAGCTGGTCGCGCACGTGCTCGAAATCCGACGCGTTGAAGTACTTCTGTTTGAGATAGTCGGCACACTCTTGGAACGTCGCGTACAGCAGCGTACTCCGGGGGATGTTACCGACCACCTTGGCGACCTGGCTCTGGAACTCGATGTTTGTCTGGACGTCGCCGGCGTCGCCGACGACCTGGTCCTCGTAGCGGTCCAGCAGGCCGGCGAACTGCCGGTAGGCGTCGGCCAGCTGCTCGATGTCCTCCTGGCCGAACTCCTCGACCCGCGCCTCTGTCTCCGCCAGTCGTTGCTCGGCCCGTTCGAGGCGCTCGACGAGCTGTGTCGCCTCCGGGTCGGCGGTGTCGGCGCTACTCATAGACCTCCTCGGGGTCGAACACCCGCTCTGCGACCTGTTCGCCGTCGAGTGAGCGGTAGAAACACGTCTCGTACCCGGTGTGACAGGCGCCGCCCTCCTGTTTGACCAGATACAGCAACGCGTCGCCGTCGCAGTCCACGCGGACCTCCTCGACGTGCTGAACGTTGCCGCTGGTCGCACCCTTCTGCCAGAGTTCGTCGCGACTGCGCGAGTGGTAGTGTGCGAGCCCCGTCTCCCGGGTCTGTTCGAGTGCGTCCCGGGAGACGTACGCGAGCATCAGCACCTCGCCCGTGGCGGTGTCCTGCGCGACGGCGGGTAACAGTCCGTCCTCGAAGGCGAGTTCCGGGGTGTCGGTGCTCATACTCCGAGTGTGGTCTGTCGCCCGCATAGTTCTTTTCGTCGGTGACGGTGTGAGGCCTCGGCCGACGCCGGGGTCACCGCGCCGGCCACACTCGACCCGCCAGCAACCGGGGTTGCCACTCGCCGGGCGGCCCGGCCCACCACGGGACCGTCTCTCCCGGGAGGCCGCGTGTCTCGCAGGGGCACTGCCCGACAGGCCCCACCGATAGCTTATAAACAATGTGCCCTGTGGCCCGACGAGAGCAATCGAGCGCTCGCTCGGAACACGATTTCGAGCCGCTCTACCGGCTATTTATGGGGAGTTTGGTAACAATACACACGAGACGCTGGTCGGACGAAACACACACATTTATATAGAACCACATGCAAGTCCAGTATGACTATGAGCCAGGAGCAGCGGATGCAGGGACAGCCGATGATTATTCTCGGCGACGACGCACAGCGCATGAAAGACGAGAGCGCCCAGGGACACAACATCTCTGCCGCGCGCGCGGTGGCGGAGTCGGTACGCTCCACACTCGGGCCGAAGGGGATGGACAAGATGCTCGTCACGTCGCTGGGTGACATCGTCGTCACGAACGACGGGGTCACGATCCTCGACGAGATGGACATCGACAACCCGACCGCGGAGATGGTGGTCGAGGTTGCCGAGACCCAGGAGGAGGAGGCCGGCGACGGGACCACCACCGCGGTGGCGATTGCGGGCGACCTGTTGAAACACGCCGAGGACCTGCTCGAACAGGACCTCCACCCGACAGCGATTATAAAGGGGTTCACACTGGCCAGCGAGCAGGCCCGCGAGGAACTCGACGAGATTGCAGTCGATATCGAATCCGACGACGACGAGACGCTGGAACAGGTCGCCGGCACCGCGATGACCGGCAAGGGCGCCGAGCAGTACAGCGACCACCTCTCCGAGTTGGTCGTCGACGCCGCACAGGCGGTCACCGTCGAGGCCGACGACGGGTCGACCATTGTCGACCTGGCGTTTCTCAAGATAGAGACCCAGACCGGGGACAGCCCCGCGAGCTCCGAACTGCTCGAGGGCGCAGTGCTCGACAAGGACCCCGTCCACGAGGATATGCCGACCACCGTCGAGGATGCGGACACTCTGCTGGTCGACGAGCCACTCGAACTCTCCGAGGCCGACGCCGACACGCAGGTCAGCGTCACCGACCCCACCCAACTCGAGAGCTTCATCGAGCAGGAAGAGCAGGAACTCCGGGACATGGTCGACCAGATTGCCGACCTGGGCGCGGACGTCGTGCTCTGCCAGAAAGGCATCGACGACATGGTCCAGCACTACCTCGCAAAGGAGGGCATCCTCGCAGTTCGGCGCGTCAAGCGCTCGGACATGGAGTTCCTCCGCGAGGTGCTGGGCGCGAAGGTCATCTCGGACCTCTCGACGGCAACCGCCGAGGACCTGGGCACCGGCACCGTGGACCGCGACACCGACGAGGAGCTGTTCTACATCGAGGGCACCCGCGACGAGGCCCACGGCGTCACGCTCCTGCTGCGTGGCTCGACCGACCACGTCGTCGACGAGATCGAGCGCGGCGTCAACGACGCGCTCGACGTCGTCGGTGGGGCGCTCACGTCCGGGCAGGTGCTTCCCGGCGGTGGCGCACCCGAGATCGAGGTCGCGGGTCGTCTGCGGGAGTTCGCCGACAGCGTCAGCGGCCGACAGCAGTTGGCGGTCGAGGCCTACGCCGACGCGCTCGAGGTTGTTCCGCGTGTGCTCGCGGAGAACGCGGGCTACGACAGCATCGACACGCTGGTGGACCTGCGTGCGGCACACAGTGACGGTGACGAACACGCCGGCATCAACGTCCACACCGGCAACATCGAGAACACCTTCGAGGCCGGCATCGTCGAGACGCCGAACGCGAAACAGCAGGCGCTCGCCTCGGCCAGCGAGGCGGCCAACCTCGTGTTGAAAATCGACGACATCATCTCCGCCGGCGACCTCTCCACCGAGGGTGACGACGAAGACGCAGGCGGTCCCGGCGGCGGTATGGGCGGCGGCATGGGCGGTATGGGCGGCGGCATGGGCGGCATGATGTGAGGTCGGCCATCGAGCGACATCTCTTTTAGCCCGCCAGCCCTCCGCTCTGTATGCTCCGGCTGGCGGTGACGACACGTGCAGAGACCTACGAGCGGATTCAGGAACCGCTCGCCGACCGCTCTATCGCCGTCGACCACGTCACGACGGCCGAGCGGACGCTCACCCCCGAGACCGACCTCGGTGCGTTCGACGTCGGCTTCGTCTTTCCGCCGCGACTCGCCGAAGGGGGGGTCGCGGACGCGGTGCTCGGTGTGCCGTGGGTGAACGGCCGGGAGGCGGTGCTTCGCTCGCGGTACAAGGGGGAGACGCTCGCGCGGCTCTCGCGGGCCGGAGTTCCGACCCCGGAGACGGCTGTCGTCTCTGACCCGGTCGACGAGTCGGCGCTCCGGGAGGCCTTCCAGCGGTTCGACCCGCCGGTGGTGGTCAAACCCAACTCCGCGACGCGGGGCATCGGTGTGACGAAAGTTTCGGACCTGGATTCGTTTCTGGGTGTCTGTGACTATCTGGACCTGGTTCACGACTACCGGGCGACCGGCGACCGCTCCTTTCTCGTACAGGAGTACCTCGAGAGCGCCCGCGACTACCGCGCGATGGTCGTCGACGGCGAGTGCGTCGGGGCGGTCGAGCGCCGTCTCCCCGACGTCGAACACGCCGCCCGGTCGACCGCCGGGGGTGGCGGGCCGCGGGCGGACAGCAACGCCCCGGAGGGCCGCTGGAAGCACAACGTCCACCGGGGGGCCGAGGCAACAGGGGTCGACCTGCCCGACGAACTGCGGGACCTGGCAGAGTCGGCCGCCGCGGCGCTGGGGATTCCCTGGCTCGGCGTCGACCTGCTGGTGACCGGGGACCGTGCCGTAGTCAACGAGACGAACGCGCGCCCGACAATCGATTCGGCCGAGAAGTACGAAACCGGGTTCTGGGACGACGTCGCCGCGCTCGTGCGCTCGCGGGCCTGACTGCCCGACAACACCCTGGTCAGCGGACCAGGACAGTCGGTCACTGAACGGGTGCCCTGCTCAGAGCGCGGGTATCGACACCAGAAGGCCGACGAGCAGTGTGACGACAATCCACCCGATGACGATGCGGTACACGTGGTCGATGTACTGTTCGTTCTCGTCCATTGGCAGTACGTTCATCGTTCAATCTGACCCTAGCGGGTGTTCTCGGCACCGGGGCTTAAGCGTTTGCAGTCGAGAACCGAACATTCAAACACCGGCGGAATCCGTGAAGACAACAACCGACCCGGATATCGATGCTGTCGGACTCAGATATCGATGCTGGTGGAGTCGTTCGTGCGCTGGAACACCACCTCGAGCACGCCGTTGTTGTAGGTGGCGCTGGCGGAGTGTTCGTCGACGGGGGCAGGCAGGTCGATGCGCTCGCTGTAGCGCCGGTCACTCCCACTCGCGTCGAGGGTGAGCGTCGACCCGTCGCATTTGAGTTCGATGTTCTCCTTCTCGACGCCGGGGATGTCTGTGACCACACGCAACTCGTCGTCTGTCTCGTGGATATCGAGGTGGATGTCGGTCTCCCCACGGTCGTCTCGGCCGGCGGAGGGGCCGACGCCGGAGCCGTGTTCGAGGTGAAACTCCGCGTTCCCGCCGAGCATCTCGTTCATCATCCGCTCGATCTCGTCGAAGAAATCGTCGAACGGGTCGTCATCTGCCATGTCTACACGTAGGTGCAGGCGAGTCAAAAACCTTCCGTGCCCCCGACCGGTTGACCGGTCGACAGAGCAGATACCGGCAGTCTCCGACCGTCGGACGGGACCGACGGCTTTTGTACCCGACCCACCTATCGCCGGTTATGGACGAAACCGCCGAGCGGGTCGCGCTCGTCTGTCCGGCCTGCTCGCCGGACGAACAGACGGTTCAGGAGGTGCTGAACCCGCGGGGGACAGCGACGGTCCGATGCACGGAGTGTAGCCACGTACACAAAGCAGAGCTGCCGGAGACCCAGACCGTGACGCGCAACGTCGTCGTCTCGCAGGACGGCGAGTCGTCTACCGCCACGGTCGAGGTTCCCGCCGGTGAGACACTCGCGGTCGGCGAGGAGTTCCTCGTCGAAACCGACGAGGCCATACTGACGGTCCGTATCACCAGTCTCGAGACGGGCGAGGGCCGGACCGAGGCGGCCGAGGGGTCCACCGTCGAGACAATCTGGACGCGGGCGGTGGGCAACGTCAGCGTCCGGGTGACAGCACACCCGAAGTCCGGCGAACACGACGAGACGCGGGGGCTCAAACTCCAGGTTCCCGGCGACTACGAGTTCGTCGTCGGCGGGAGCGACGACCTCGCCGACGAGGAGTTCACCGTCGAGGGTATCTACCTCCGCGCGGACGCCCGCGGCTACGACCACGAGAAACTCGACTTCGACGGCGACCGGGCGGTGGCAAAGGATATCAAACGACTCTACGTCAGAGACGAGTCGACCAGCGCGTGGTCGGCGTGGTAGCATGGCTGGCCGGGAGCGTCTGGTCGACCGACTGACAGCGCGCGAGGACCTCGACGGGGCGACCGAGGCGGCGATGCGGGCGGTCCCGCGTCACGCGTTCGTCCCGGAGTCCCGGCGGGACGCGGCGTACGACGACCGGCCACTGCCGATCGGCCGTGGCCAGACAATCAGCGCGCCCCACATGGTCGCCATCATGACCGACCTGCTCTCGCTCTCTCCCGGCGGGCGGGTGCTCGAAATCGGCACCGGGTGTGGCTACCACGCTGCCGTCACCGCCGAGGTGGTCGGCGCGGCGGGCGTCTACACCGTCGAGTACCACGAAGACCTGGCCGAGCAGGCCCGCGAGCGCCTGGCGGCGACGGGGTACGGCGAGGTGTCGGTCCGGGCCGGCGACGGCCGCGAGGGCTGGCGCGAGCACGCCCCCTACGACCGGGCGTACCTGACCTGTGCCGCCTCCACGTTTCCGCCGGCCGTCGTCGACCAGGTGCGCCCGGGTGGCCTTTTACTCGCGCCGATCGGGAACGGTGGGCAGGTGCTCGTCAGGGCGAGCAAACGCGAGGACGGGTCGCTGAAACGCGAGCACCACGGACGGGTCCGGTTCGTCCCGATGCAATGAGAGACCGCAGTCGCTTTGAGTCTCCCCTTCGTAGGCATAAACGATGACAGCGACCGCAAGCAGGCGGCGGGCGTGGGTGATGGCCGCCCGGCCACAGACGCTTCCGGCGGGTGCTGCCCCGGTGGTTGTCGGGGTCGGGCTGGCCGTCGCGGACGGCGTGCTTGCGCCCGGTCCCGCGCTCGCGGCACTGGTCGGGGCCTTGCTCATCCAGGTGGGGACGAACTTCGCAAACGACTACTACGACGCGATGAAGGGGACCGACACCGACGACCGGGAGGGGTTCACGCGCGTGACCGCGGGCGGCCTCATCGAACCCCGGCAGGTCAAACGGGCCACCATCGTCACGTTCGGACTGGCGGTGCTCGTGGGGAGCTATCTCGTCTACATCGGTGGACTCCCGATTGTGGTGGTCGGACTGTCGAGCATCGCCGCGGGCCTCCTCTACACCGGCGGGCCGTACCCCTACGGCTACTACGGACTGGGCGACCTGTTCGTGTTCGTCTACTTCGGTCTCGTCGCGGTCACCGGCACCTACTACGTGCAGGCGGTGACAGCGACCGGCGGCCCGTTCCCGCTGGAGGCTCCCCCGGGGACGGTACCCGTCGACTCGGTGCTGGCCGGCGTGGCGGTGGGCGCGCTCGCCACGGCCATCATCGTGGTCAACAACATCCGCGACCGGGAGAGTGACCGGCAGACGGGCAAGCACACGCTCGCGGTGTTGCTCGGCTACCGGCTCTCCCGTGTGGAGTATCTGGGGTTGCTCGCGCTGGCGTACGCGGTGCCGCCGGTGTTCTGGCTCCGGACCGACAGTCCGGCCGTGCTCGCGCCGTTGCTGACGCTGCCGCTGGCCGCGCTCGTCGCCCGGACGGTACTCACCAGAACAGACGGTGCGGCGCTCAACCCTGCGCTCGAACGGACCGGACAGCTGCTCGCACTGTACGCACTGCTTTTCGCACTGGGACTGGCCGTCCCGGGGGTGGTGTGATGCGGGTCGAACCGTTCACCGTGGAACTGGACCCGCCGCTGGGGACCGCCCGCGAGACGATGCGCGAGCGCGACGGCTTTCTGGTGCGTATCGAGTACGACGGTCACGAGGGTATCGGCGAGGCGACGCCGCTGGTCGGCTGGACGGAGTCGTACGAGGAGTGTCGGGACGCGCTGGACCGGGCGGCCGACGTCGCGGAGGAACTCGACTGGGGGGTTGCGCTCGCACGACTCGACACGCCGGCGGCCCGCCACGGCATCGCGCTCGCGCTGGCCGTGGCCCGTGCACGGGCCGGCGAGGAGCCGCTGTACCGCACGCTCGGTCCGGTTCCCGCCGACACCGGCGCGGAACAGCACCCGGAGCGGGTCGAGGGGGTTCCGGTCAACGCGACACTCGGGGCGGACGGAACACCGGAGGCCGTCGCCGGACGCGCCAGAGAGGCCGTCTCGGCGGGCTACCGGTGTCTCAAACTCAAGGTCGGCGGCCGCGGTGTGGAGGCGGACATTGAGCGGGTGCGGGCCGTCCGGAACGCAGTCGGTGAGGACGTCACGCTGCGGGTCGATGCGAACGGTGCGTGGACGCGCCCGGAGTCCCGGGAGGCCGTCGAGGCGCTGTCGGCGCTGGAGGTGGCCTACGTCGAGCAACCGCTCTCGACGGCTGACCTCGACGCGACGGGTGACCTGCGCGACAGGGGTGTCGACATCGCGCTCGACGAGTCGCTGGCGGCCCACGACGTCGAGACTGTTCTCGGGGCCGAGGCGGCGGACGCGCTGGTGCTCAAGCCGATGGTGATCGGTGGCCCGGACCTGGCCGTCGAGGCCGCCCGCCGCTGCCGGGAGGCGGGCGTCGAACCGGTCGTCTCGACCACCGTCGACGCCGCCGTCGCCCGGAGTGGAGCCGTCCACGTGGCCGCCAGCATCCCCGACGTTGCCCCCTGTGGGCTGGCGACCGGTGACCGTGTCGTGCGGGACCTCGCGCCCGACCCTGCACCGGTCGCGAACGGCTCTGTCCGGGTGCCACAGACCGCTGGGCTCGGACTGTCAGAGGTGTTATGAGCCTCCTCGCGCGCCGGGCGGCCACCACACCCGACCGGACGGCGCTCGTCGACGCCGCCGACGGCCGGCGCTGGCGCTACCGCGACCTCGATACACTCGTCGACCGTGCTGTCGACCGCCTCCGGGAGCGTGCCCCGGGGACAGAGCGTGTCGGGACAATCTTCCACCCCACCCCCGCGTTCGTCGTGACGTTCCACGCCGCACAGCGACTCGGCTGGACGGTCGTCGGGCTCGACAGTCGCAGCCCCGTGTCCGAACTCGAGACACACGTCGAACGGGCCGAAATCGACCACCTCGTTCACGGTCCCGACGTCGCGCTCCCGCCGGCGGTGGAGACCCCCGCCACCGCGGCGTCGGACCTAATCGAGCGCGGCGGACACCACGCGGTCGGCGGGACTGCCGAAGGCGACGACCCGGCGGCGGTCACCGCCGGCGTGGACCGACCCGGTCTCCGTCCGGCGGACCCGGCAGAGACGGCGGTGATTCTGTTCACCTCGGGAACAACCGGGCGTCAAAAGGCGGTCCGGCTGACCTGGCGGAACCTGCACGCGAGCGCCGTGGCGTCGGCGTTCCGACTGGGCGTCTCCCCGGGGGACCGGTGGCTCTGCTGTCTCCCGGTGAACCACATGGGTGGGCTGGCCCCCGTCGTCAGAACCGCGCTGTACGGGACGACACTGGTGGTCCAGCGGGCGTTCGACGCAGAGGCCACCGCACACGTACTCGCGGAGCACGACGTAACCGGTGTCTCGCTGGTCCCGACGCAACTGCGCCGGTTGCTCGACGCCGACGCGCCGCTCGGGGACCTGGAGACGGTGCTGGTCGGTGGTGCGCCCACACCGGAGCACCTGCTCGACCGCGCCCTGGCGGCAGACGCCCCGGTTGCCCCGACATACGGGCTGACAGAGGCCGCCTCGCAGGTCGCCACTGCCCGGCCGGCGACGGCGGCGGCATATCCGGGGACCGTCGGACAACCGCTGTACGGCGTTCGCGTGACGGTCGTCGCGGACGGTGACCCGGTTCCGGCGGGCGAGCGTGGCGAACTCGTCGTCTCGGGGCCGACAGTCACACCGGGCTATCTCGACCCCGAGCGGACGGCGGCGGCGTTTGGCGAGTGGGGACTCCACACCGGCGACATCGGCGTTCGCGACGAGGCGGGCCGGTTGCGGGTGCTCGGACGGCGCGACGACCTGGTGTCGACCGGCGGCGAACTCGTCGCGCCCGACGAGGTGGTCGAGACGCTGTGTGCTCATCCCGCGGTGGCCGAGGCCGCCGTCGTCGGCATCGACGACGAGGAGTGGGGACAGCGCCTCGCCGCGCTGGTGGTCCCCGAGCGTGACCTCGACGTCTCGACCGTCGACGAGCACTGCCGTGACTCGCTCCCCGGCTACAGGTGCCCCCGGACGGTCGCGCTCGCCGACAGCATCCCGCGGACCCTCTCGGGCACCGTCGACCGCGAGGCCGTCCGGGACCGCCTCCGGAATCGAGAGGGGTAGCGGGGGCGTCCGGGACCGCCTCGGGAACCGAGAGGGTGGCAGGGGCGGTAGCAACCGGCCGCCGGCCGTTCCGAAAGCCTCGTGACCCGTCAGCGTCATCTCCGGGTATGGATGTCGGTCTCGTCGTGCTGGACGGGTGGGGGCTGAACTCGGACCCGGAGGCACGGGACGCGGTCGCAGCGGCGGAGACACCGAACTTCGACAGCCTCCGGCAGGCGGGCGCGTCTGCGACACTCCGGACGGACGGTCGACACGTCGGTCTCCCGCCGGGACAGATGGGCAACAGCGAGGTCGGCCACCTCACGATTGGTGCGGGCCGGGCCGTCACACAGGAGTCGGCACGCGTCACCGACGCAATCGCGCGCTGGCGGGGCGAGGAGAGCATCTTCGAGACACCCGAGGACCCCCCGCTCGACGAGAACCCGGCACTCGAGGCGGCTCTCGTACACGCCGACGAGACGGGTGGACGACTGCATCTGCTGGGGCTGGTCAGCGACGGCGGCGTTCACGCCTCGCAGGCGCACCTGCACGCACTCGTGACGCTCGCACGCGAGCGGGGGGTCGAGGCGGTCACCCACGCGTTCACCGACGGCCGGGACACGGCACCGACCGCCGCGGCGGAGTTTCTCGGGAATCTCCAGGCCCACGCAGAGAGCAAGGGGACCGGCCACGTGGCGACTGTCTCCGGGCGGTACTACGCGATGGACCGCGACGAGAACTGGGCGCGGACGGTCCGTGCCTACAGCAGCATCGTCGAGTGGGACTGTGCGCACACCGCACCGTCGGCGGTGACAGCGGTGGAGCGGGCATACGACCGCGGGGAGACCGACGAGTTCGTCGAACCGACCTGTGTCGAGGGTGGGCCGGCGCTCGCAGACGGGGACGCGGCGGTGTTCGTCAACTTCCGGGCCGACCGGGCCCGACAGTTGACGCGGATGCTCGCCGATATCGACCCGGTCTGGCCCGTCGAGACGGAGCCACCGTCGGTCCACCTGGTGACGATGACCGAGTACGACGAGGCGTTCGACCTGCCGGTGGCGTTTCCCTCCCGGGAGCCCGGTGCCACGCTCGGGTCGGTGCTCGCGGCGACGGGCCACAGCCAGTTACGACTCGCCGAAACCGAGAAGTACGCCCACGTCACCTACTTCCTGAACGGCGGCCGCGAGACGGCCTTCGGGGGCGAACACCGCGAGATTGTTCCCAGCCCCGACGTGGCGACCTACGACCGACAGCCGGCGATGAGCGCGGAGGCGGTGACCGACGAGGCGCTTGCCCTGTTCGACGACGGCGAGGTGCTGGTGCTCAACTACGCGAACCCCGACATGGTCGGTCACACCGGCGACTTCGAGGCCGCTATCGCCGCGGTAGAGGCGGTCGACGAGCAGCTTGGGCGGCTGACCGCGGCCCTGCGGGACGCCGGCGCACACGCGGTTGTCATCGCCGACCACGGCAACGCCGAGGAGATGGGCACGCCGGAGCAGCCACACACCGCTCACACCACCAACCCGGTCCCGTTCGTCTACTGCTCGCCGGACGGCGACGACGGGGGCAGGCAGGCCAGCGACGGCGAACTCGCCGACATCGCACCGACGATTCTCGCCCTGCTCGGTGTCGACAGACCCGCGGAGATGACCGGCCGGTCGCTGCTCGCTCCGCCCGGACCACCCCGTCCACAGGGCTGATAGCTCCCGCCGGCGACCGGTCTCTCTGTATTTTACAGGCGGCACAAGGCGAATGCCACGGGGTCGTTCGGAAATCTCCGATTTCCGTGATGAACGTTGGACACCGTCCAACGAACTTGCGAGCGGGCAATGCCCGCGAGCAACTGACGAGAGACGAAGTCTCTCGAACCACTCGACCCCGAGGCAGTTCACCACAGGTGGGCCGTGTGGCTCCGATACCCGCGAGGTTCGCGCAGTTTTTTGTGCGCGGAGTAACGAGATAGCGACGTGCGCGCATACCGCATCGCCTACGATGGCCAGCCGTACCACGGCTTTCAGCGCCAGCCAGATGTGTCGACCGTCGAGGACGTGCTGTTCGACGCGCTCCGTGCCCTGGACGTCTTCGAGGGTGACAAACCGCCGCAGTACGCCGCCGCGGGACGGACGGACGCGGGTGTCTCGGCGGTGGCACAGACAGTCGCGTTCGACGCGCCGGCGTGGCTCTCGCCCGCGGCGTTCAACAGCGAACTGCCCACCTCGGTCCGGGCCTGGGCGAGTGCGGACGCGCCGTCGGACTTCCACGCCACACACCACGCCATCCAGCGGGAGTACACCTACTTTCTGTACGCGCCAGACGCCGCCGAGCGCCGCGTCCGCCGGGCGCTCGACACGCTCGCCGGCGAGCACGACTTCCACAACCTCACACCGGACAGTTCGGGCACCCGCCGGACGCTCTCGACGGGGCTCGCCCGGGACGGCCGGTTTCTGTCGCTGCGCTTCCGTTCGGACGGGTTCCCCCGGCAACTGGTGCGGCGTGCGGCCTCGCTCGTGGCCTCGGTCGCACGCGAGGAGGCAGAGATCGACCGCATCGAGCGTGCCCTCGCCCCGGAACCGCTGCTCGGCCCCGAGGGGATCCAGCCTGCCTCGCCCGGACCGCTCGTGCTGACGACTGTCTCCTACGACCTGTTGTTCAGTGCCGACGAGGAGGCAGCACGCCGCACGCGTGACCTGTTTCGCCGCATCGAGGTGGACCACGCGACCCGTGCCCGTGTCGCCGACCGAATCATCGACTCCGTGCGCTGACTCACCCCGCCGGAACGGACCGCCCTTTGTTCCCCGCCACCCGGAGACGGCGGTATCTCAGCCCGGATTCGATTCTACACCATCTTCTACTGCATATCTCGAACATCGCTCCACGTATTGCAAGCTTCGGTTTCGTCAGAACCAATAGATTTTTGCACAGCAGGAACAGTATCTCCGATACGGAGAATTCAGACAGCTATGACTCTCATCGGTGAGCGGAGAGACAGCGCCCGTAGAGGTGGTTGCGTGTGACCGACGCGCGCGTCTCCGAGGTCGAGAGCGAGCGCGACACGCAGGCCTCCGAGGTCGAGAGCGAGCGCGACACGCAGGTCTCCGGGGCCGGAACCGAGACAGCCGAGCGTGGGCGCGAGAGCACCCAGAACTGTCCGGACTGTGGCGGACAGATAGTCAGAGACGAGTCCCAGGCCGAGCGCCACTGCGCCGAGTGTGGCCGGGTCGTCGACAGCGACGGGTTCGACCGTGGCCCGGAGTGGCGGGCCTACTCACACGAGGAGCGCACCGAGAAATCGCGGGTCGGAGCGCCACAGACAGAGCTGTTACACGACAAGGGGCTCTCCACGAAGATCGGCTGGCGCGACGAGGACGCAAAGGGCAACAGTCTCTCGGGGCGCAAGCGCCGGCAACTCCAGCGGTTGCGGACCTGGAACGAGCGCTACCGGGCGAGCGACAGCAAGGACCGCAACCTCAGACAGGCGCTTGGCGAGATTGACCGGATGGCCTCGGCGCTGGGGTTGCCCACGAACGTCCGCGAGACGGCGAGTGTCATCTACCGCCGGGCGCTCGACGACGGACTGCTCCCCGGGCGGTCCATCGAGGGGGTGGCGACCGCCGCGCTGTACGCCGCCGCTCGCCTCGACGGTGTTGCCCGCTCTCTCGACGAGATGCTGACGGTCAGCCGCGTGCCGGAACTGGAACTGCAGCGGACCTACAGCTACATCACGCGGGAACTCGACCTCCAGGTGCCCCCGACCCACCCCGGCGAGTACATCGGCCGGTTCGCCTCGGAACTCGACTGTAGAGACGAGACCGAGCGCCAGGCCCGCAATCTCGTCGAGGAGGCCGTCGAGGCGGGCGTCCACAGCGGCAAACACCCGGTCGGCATCGCCGCCAGCGCGCTGTACGGCGCGGGCCAGTTGACCGGCGAGAAGATGACCCAGGAGGCGGTCTCCGATGTCGCCAGCGTCAGCAAGGTCACCATCCGCAACCGCTACCGCGAGGTGATGCGGGCCGCCGTCGGAGAGACTGGCTGAGGCCAGTGTTCAGGATGCAGGAACCCCTCGCGGTTCGCGCATCCTCTGCCGGACCACGAGGGGTTATGAGGTTCCGACACGAACACACCGGTATGACGTTCGACCCGAACCAGAGTCTGCCACAGGAGGAGGTCGACGACATCGTCGACACGGCAATCGAGAACAACGAGATTGTGCTGTTCATAAAGGGAACCCAGCACATGCCCCAGTGTGGGTACTCGGACCGTGCGCTCACACTGGTCGGTCGGCACCGCGACGAGTACGAGGTGGTCGACACACTCGAGTCGCTGGAGGAGTTCCGAACCGCGCTGGAGCGACACAGCGGGTGGGAGACGATCCCGCAGACGTTCGTCGACGGCGAGTTCATCGGCGGCAGCGACATCCTGCTCGAACTCGAGGAGGACGGCGACCTCGGCGAGCGGTTGTCGGCCTGAGGTACGATGGCGGGCGCGTGACAGCGGAGCGTCGGTCCGATAGGTAGACCGAGTCGGTCCGATAGGTCGAGAGTGAGCGGTTTCGATATGTTTAACCTCCGGCCAGAGATAGCTCCGGGCATGGCGAAAGTGAGCATCGTCGGTGCCGCGGGCACCGTCGGCGCGGCAGCGGGATACAGTATCGCACTCGAGGGTGTGGCCGACGAACTCGTTTTTGTCGACATCCCCGAGCAGGAGGACGTGACCGTTGGCCAGGCCGCCGACGCGAACCACGGCATCGCGTACGACTCGAACACCACCATCCGGCAGGGCGAGTACGCGGACACCGCCGGGTCGGATGTCGTCGTCATCACCGCAGGACTCCCCCGCAGTCCGGGCGACAGTCGACTCGACCTCGCGGACGACAACGCGCCGATAATGGCGGATATCGAGTCCTCGCTCGCGGCGCACTCCGAGGAGTTTGTCACCGTGACCACGTCGAACCCGGTGGACCTGCTGAACCGGCACCTCTACGAGTCCGGCGACCGGCCCCGGGAGCACGTGGTGGGCTTTGGCGGCCGGCTGGACTCGGCCCGGTTCCGGTACGTGCTCTCGGAGCGGTTCGACGTGCCGGTCGGGAACGTCGAGGCGACCATCCTCGGGGAGCACGGCGACGCGCAGGTGCCGATGTTCTCGAAGGTCCGCGTCGACGGCCGTGACCTCACCCTCTCCGAGGAAGAGCGAGAGGAGATTCTCGCCGACCTCCAGCGGAGTGCGATGAACGTCATCGAGCGAAAGGGCGCAACCGAGTGGGGGCCCGCACGCGGGGTCGCCCACGTCGTCTCGGCGGTTCTGAACGACACCGGCGAGATACTGCCCTGCTCGGTCCCGCTCGAGGGCGAGTTCGGTCACGAGGGTGTCGGCCTCGGTGTGCCGGTGCGACTCGGCGCGGGCGGTGTCGAGGAGGTAATCGAGTGGGACCTCGACGAGTTCGAGCACGAACAGCTCGACGCGGCCGCGGAGAAACTGAGCGACCAGTACGACAGCATCGCCTGATACTGTCGGACGAACATCCTGGCGGATGTTCACCCGCCAGTATCGGCTCAAGATGCCGACGTGTCCAGGCCACTCGTCACCGGACTGTCGTCCGGTTTCTCGTGGCCTTCTGTTCCAGTTGCCGTATTCACGTCTCTCTGTCTGGCTGTGTCTGTCACGCCGCGCGGGAATCACGCGCAGGAGGACCGAAGTCTTTGTACGGGGGCACGGACAAGGAACGAGCAATGGAGGGCCCGCTGTGGACAGAGACACACGCGCCGGCGCTCGCCGACCTCCCCCAGCAGGAGGTCAACGAGAGCATGGAGCGGGCGCTCGCGGAGCCGATGAACCTGGTGGTTCACGGCCCGAAGGGTGCGGGCAAGACCGCCGCGGTGCGGGCGCTCACCCGCGAGGCACACGAGCAACCCGAGGCCGACCGCATCGAGATAAACGTCGCCGATTTCTTCGACCTCACAAAAAAGGAGGTGGGCGAGGACCCCCGTTTCGCGCGCTTTATCGACAGCAAGCGACGCCGCAACTCCTCGAAGGCGGACCTCATCAACCACGTGCTAAAGGAGTCGGCCAGTTACGCGCCGGTCGCGGGCGGGTACAAGACGGTGGTGCTCGACAACGCAGAGGGGATGCGCGAGGACTTCCAGCAGGCACTCCGGCGGGTGATGGAGCAGTACCACGAGACCACGCAGTTCGTCATCGTCACGCGCCGGCCCTCCGCGCTCATCGCGCCGATTCGCTCGCGCTGTTTCCCCGTGCCGGTGCGTGCCCCGACGACCGACGAGATTGTGGCCGTCCTCGGTGATATCGTCGAACGCGAGGGCGTCGACTCCGGCGGAGAGGGCCTGGAGTACATCGCCGGTGCGGCCGGCGGTGACCTGCGTGAGGCCATCCTGAGCGCACAGACGACCGCCGAGAGCGAGGGCGAGATAACGATGGAGGCCGCCTACGAGACGCTGTCGGACGTCCGCACCGACGAGCGCATCGACGAGTTGCTCGACGACGCGGAGGCGGGCGCGTTCACCGACGCCCGGTCCACGCTCGACGACCTGCTGGTCGACGAGGGCTACAGCGGCGCGGAGGTGCTCGAGGCGATTCTCTCGGTCGCCCGTTCGCGGTACAGCGACCAGAAACTGGCCGCGGTCCACCGCCTCGCCGGCGAGATCGACATGGACCTGCAACAGGGGACAAACGACCGTCTCCACCTCTCGCACCTGCTCGCCAGACTCGGGGACCGCGCCGAGGGCTGAGCGAGTGTGGCTCTCACGCTCGGAGTCGACCGCGCCGGTCCGCTGGCGCTCTCACGCTCGGAGTCGACCGCGCCGGTCCGCTGGCGCTGTCAGGGTGTTTAATTGACGGGCCACCCTACAATCGGTAGCAGTGACCTGGTGCCCGCACGCTGATTATAACCCTGCCGCCCGGCAACGGCCCGACGAGACCCAGCGCACATGACCGAGACAGAGACAGACACCCCGGACCTGCTCGACCCGTTCAGGCAGTTTCTCTCCTTTCGACGGGACGTGCTGGTGCTCTCGGCCGCGATGTTCGCGTTCAGTCTGGGGTTCCAGATGACGACCCGCTACGTTCCAAAGTACATGGAGGTGCTGGGCGCGGGCGCGCTCGCAATCGGCGTGTTCGGCACCGTCCAGAACATCGTCGGCGCGGCCTACCCGTATCCCGGTGGGGCCATCTCGGACCGTCTCGGTTCGCGGCGCTCACTGACGGTGTTCGGTTTCGTGTCGAGTCTGGGCTTTCTGTTCTGGCTCGTCGCGCCCGCGCTTGGCACGCTGACCGTCGCGGGTCTGGCAATCGAGCCGTGGTTCTGGATCTTCGTCGGGCTCTTTCTCGCACAGGCCTGGAAGTCGTTCGGTCTCGGCGCGACATTCGCAATCGTCAAACAGTCCGTTCCGCCGTCGCAACTGGCGCGTGGCTTCGCCAGCACCGAGCTGTTCCGCCGGACGGCGTTCCTGGTCGGTCCGCTGGTCGCCGCCGGAGTCCTGCTGGTCACGACGGACTTTGCGGTCGGCTTCCAGGTTGTTCTCGCCGTCGCCGTGGTGTTTGCCGTCGTCGCCACCGCCGTCCAGCACCGACTCTACCGGACAGCAGA
>JAQCNG010000061.1 GCA_028275145.1 Halovenus sp.
CGCTCGGTCCGGGTGGAGGCACCGCTCTCGACGGTCTGGGCGTTTCACTCGACGGAGGATGGACTGACCGCGCTGACGCCAGACTGGATGCGGATGCGCGTCGAGTCGGTCCGCGGTCCGGACGGGGAGGAGGACCCGGAGGTGCTCGACGCCGGGTCGACACTGGAGGCGTCGGTCCGGCCCCTGGGGGTCGGCCCTCGGCAGGGGTGGACCTCCGAGATCGTCGAACGCGAACACGACGGCACCAGCGCCTACTTCCGGGATACGATGTCTGACGGCCCGTTTGCCGCCTGGGAGCACACACATCTGTTTTTCGCCGACGGTGAGGAGACAGTTATCACCGACACGGTCTCGTACGAACTGCCGCTCGGACGCGTCGGCGAAGCTATCGGTCCGCTGGCGTACGTGGGGTTCGAGCCGATGTTCCGCTTTCGACACCGGGAGACGAAGCAACTACTCGAGTGAGCAGTTCCGGGACTCATTCCTCGTCGGGAACGGGGTCACGGGCGGAGTTCGTGACGACGAGCAGACTGCTGGATGCCATCGCCAGCGCGGCCAAAAGCGGGTTGATAAACTGCGCAAGCGCCAGCGGAATCGCGACCCCGTTGTAGACAAAGGCCCACGCGAGGTTCTCGCGGATGCGCCGTGCGGTTCCGTTCGCGACGGCGAACACCGCCGGCACCCGGTCGATGCGGTCCCCGAGCACGACCGCGTCGGCGGCGTCGGTGGCGAGTTTTGTCCCGCTCTCGAGGGCGATTCCGACGTCGGCGGCCGCCAGCGCCGGCGCGTCGTTGCGCCCATCTCCGACCATCGCGACGGTCCCGTCAGCGGTGAGTCGGCGGACCGTCTCGGCTTTCGCGTCCGGTGGCACGCCGTCGAACACGGTGTCGATTCCCCCGTGTCCCCGCAGGCGGTCGGCCGCCGCCCCTTCGTCGCCGGTCAGCACCACCACCTCGCGGCCGGTTCCGACCTGCTCTACGACCGCTTCCCACCCAGAACGCGGCGAGTCCCCCACGGCGACGACACCCAGCGCACGACCGGCCCGGCCGACGACGGCCGGCACGTCGCCGCGCTCGCGTGCCCGCTCGACCGCATCCTCGACGACCGGGCCGAGGGTATGCTCCTCGCGGACCAGCGCCGGGTGGCCGACGACGACACGCCGGCCGGCCACCCTCGCGGCGACACCGCGGGTGTGTTGCTCGAACGAGGTGACCGCGCCGTTCTGGTCGCTGCCAGCGGCCTCGGGACCGACCTGCCCGCCGGACGTGTCGACGGTCCGGCCGCCCCCGTCGGTGACCGCCCCGGACGGCCCCGCGTTGTCTCCGCTCGCCCGGCGGTCCGCGCCGGCGACCACTGCCTCGGCAATCGGGTGTGCCGAGTGGCGCTCGACGGCCGCCGCGAGCGCCAGCAGGTCGTCCTCCCCAGCTGGAGCGGCGCCCGCGTCTCCGGCATCCGGGGTCGTCGTGGCCGAATCCGTCTCCCGGGTGTGGTCTGTCTCCGCGGCCGGTGTTATCTCGGTGACGGCCATCTCGCCGTCGGTCAGGGTGCCCGTCTTGTCGAACACCACCGTGTCGATGTCGTCGCCGTCCTCGAACAGTGCGGGCGTGGTGACAACCACCCCGCGGTCTGCGGCCGACTGGAGACCCGATGCGACAGCGAGTGGTGTCGCCAGTCCGAGCGCGCAGGGACAGGAGACGATGAGCACCACCAGCGAGGAGAGCAGCGCCTGCTGGAGCGGGGCCCCTGTGAGCAACAGGACGGCCCCCACGGCGGCCGCGAGCACGAGCACCAGCGGGACGAACACGACAGCGAGACGATCGGCGAGTCGCTGTGCGCCGGGCCGGGTCGCCTGGACGTCCCAGAGCAACTCGACGACGCGGTCGAGCGTGCTCTCTGCGCCCTCGCCAGCCTCGACCACGAGCGGCGAATCCGTCACCACGGTTCCGCCGCGGACCTCGTCGCCGGGCCGTCTTGTTCTGGGCAGTGACTCCCCAGTGACCAGCGCCTCGTCCACGGCGGCAGTGCCCTCCCGTACCGTACCGTCGACGGGGATTCGTTCGCCCGGGTCCACGACCAGTCGGTCACCCGGTTCGACCGCCTCGACCGGGACCGACTCCCCGTCGGCGCGGGTCGCCTCCGACACCTGCAGTTCGGTGAGGTCCGCGAGTAGCCCTGCCGTGCGGTGTTTGATGCGCGACTCGTAGTGGGTTCCGACGGTCACGGCCAGCACCACCACGATTGTAACGTCGTAGTAGAGGTCGGTACCGCCGGCGAGCAGTCGGGCGGTGCTGTACAGGTACGCGGCAGTCGCCGCGACGGCCACGAGCAGGTCGACGTTCGGCCGCCGGGTCCGGAGACTGACGTAGGCCCCGCGGAGCACCGGCCGGCCGGTGTACAGCAGGATGATGGCCGTCACGATTGCCAGTTGTCCGTAGAGATACGCGCCGTCGAAGGTGCCGAGTTCGACAATCGGGTCGAACCCGAAGTACCGTGGATACAGAAAGAGCGCGTACCAGGTCATCGCCATCATCCCGAAGATACCCCCGACGAGCAGTCGACTCGCCGCACCGGGGCCCTCCGAACCGTCCTCGTCGCGGTGGCGGGCACGGTAGCCCATCCCCGAGAGCGCGTCCGCGAGCGCGTCTGTGTTCGTCACCTCGGGGTCGTAGACGACCCGGACAGTCTCGGTGGCGTAACTCGCCTCCGCGTGGTGGACACCGGACTGGTCGCCCGCGGTGGACTCCAGATACAGTTCGCAGGTCGAGCAGTGCATCCCCTCGACAGAGAGATGGGTCGTCTCCGCGCCCTCCGGCGGGTCCCGCTCGGGCGGGGAGCGACGGTGCTCGCGGAGTTGATCGGGGTCGACATCGCCGAGTGTGCGGTAGACATCGAGACAGCCGCGACAGCAGAACGTGCCGTCGACGTCGCCGGCACTCACGCCGCCGTCGTCGACTGGCAGGTCACAGAGCGTACAGCCTGTCATGAGATGCCTCCAGAGCGGGCCGGCCTGGTCAGCCGGACGGGGTGGTGGTGTGGTCTGCATCCGCCGCCGGGCCGAACATGAGCACGATGCTGACCGCAACCAGCACCGTGTCGACCACGGTAACGAGGGCGATGACCGGCGTCATCTCGCCCGACCACAGCGCGAAGGCACCGAACGGCAGCAGCGCCGCAAACGAGAGTGTGGCCACGAGTCGTGGTGTGACGTCCATGAACATCCCGAGGTTGGTCCGTGAGCGATTAAATACGGCCCCCTGTTCCCGGGGAGTGGGAACTGACGGCCCCTTGAATATCCACCGGAAGTTACCCCGAGCCATGAGTCAGGCGTCCGAACCGGCCGACCCGGAGGTGGAGATGGAGCGAGAGATCGAACACGACGAGTTCGACCCCATCGGGACGCTCGTTCTGATAGCAATTTACTTTCTCATCATCAGCGCACTGTGGATATTCATGTACTTTATCGAGTTTCTCGGCCGCCCGACCCCAATGGTGGTGTGAGAGATGGAGATACACAGGTACGAGAAACTCTGGTTCGGGGCGGCGCTGGTGCTCATCGTCGGGTTCATCGCGACGGTGGTCTACGGTGCGGCCGGTGTGGGCATCAGCATGGTCGACGACGACGGCGGGACGATAGACCCGAACAACGTCACCGACCACCCGAAGTTCGAGCAGACCGGGCTCCACGAGGCCGAGGGTGACGACGCGGACTACGAGGCCAGCGTCATCGCCCGTCGGTTCATCTTCCAGGGGGCCGACCCGCTCGAGGTGCCCGAGAACAGCGTCATCACGTTCTACATCACCTCACCGGACGTGGTCCACGGGTTCAAAATCGTCGACACGAACGCGAACACCATGGTCATCCCGGGACAGGTAACCGAGATGACCGTCGAGTTCGACGAACCAGGCGAGTACGGCATCCTCTGCAGCGAGTTCTGTGGCGCGGGCCACGAGAACATGGCGGGCCAACTCACCGTCGTCCCGGAGGAGGAGTGGGGCGGACTGGGGGGTGATAGCTAATGGCGGTGTTCGCCGAGCGGTACCCCAGCGACGCGAAGGTGGTCCGGATGGCGCTCGGGAGTTCCTTTGTCGCGCTGTTTCTGGGCGGGTTGATGGGGCTGATACAGGCCTTGCACCGGACTGGCTATCTCCGCATCATCGACGACTCCACGTACTACACGGTGTTGACCCTGCACGGTGTTGCGCTCGTGTTGCTTTTCACCATCTTCTTTCTCGTGGGATTTTTCCACTGGGCGGTGGTCGATAGCCTCGACCGGACCTCGGAGAGCACCCGGTTCACACAGCTGTGGTACGCGCTGATGAGCCTGGGTGCGGCGATGTCGTCGGTCACGATTCTCGGTGGGTTCGTCGGCGAGGTGGACGTGAGCGCGGACGTGCTCTACACGTTCTACACGCCGCTAGAGGCACATCCGCTGTTCTACGCCGGGCTGGCGATGTTTCTCGTCGGGACGTGGCTGGCCGGTGTCGACTGGTTCCGGTCGTGGTACAACTGGAAACAGAGCCACGGCGGCGAGCGCACACCCCTACGGACGTTCATGGTGCTGACGACGATGTTGATGTGGTATCTGGCCACCTTCGGCGTCGCCGCCGCTGTACTGGTGTTCATCCTGCCGTGGACGCTCGGACTGGTCGACACGGTCAACCCGCTGTTGACGCGGACGCTGTTCTGGTTCTTTGGCCACCCGGTGGTGTACTTCTGGCTGATGCCGGTGTACATGCTCTGGTACGTCATCCTGCCGAAACTGGCCGGCGGACGGCTGTTCAGCGACCCGCTCGCACGCATCGTGTTCGTGCTGTTCCTGATTCTCTCGGTGCCGACCGGTATCCACCACCAGTATCTCGACCCCGGTATCGCCGAGGGGTTCAAGTTCCTCGCCACCTCCAACACGATGTTCCTGTTGTTGCCCAGTCTGCTGACTGCATTCACCGTCGTGGCGAGTCTGGAACACGGTGCACGACAGCGCGGCGGAACGGGCTACGTGGGCTGGCTCCGCGCCCTGCCCTGGCGCAAGCCGGCGTTCACCGGGATGGCACTCGCGGGCCTGATGTTCGCCGCCGCCGGCTTCTCGGGGATGGTCAACGCCGGGCTCAATCTCAACTATCTCGTCCACAACACGCTGTGGGTGCCCGGTCACTTCCACCTGACCGTCGGCACCGCGGTGGCGCTCTCGTTTATGGCCTCCACCTACTGGTTCCTGCCGAAGATAACGGGTCGGGAGATATTCAGCCGTCGACTGGGACTGGCACAGGTGCTCACCTGGTTTTTCGGCATGGTGCTGATGTCGAACGCCATGCACCGCGCGGGTGTCGGCGGCGTTCCGCGCCGGACCGCCGACCCCACCTACGAGGGTGTCGAGTTCACGAGCGTGCTCGGGAACATAAACGAACTCAGACTGCAGATCGCGCTGGGTGGTGTCATCCTCTCGCTCTCGCTGGTGCTGTTTTTCACCCACCTGCTGCTCTCGTGGTTCGACATCGGAACGAGCAGGCAGGCGACGGCCGACAGCATCCCGCCGGCGCTGTCCGGCCCCGAGAACGCGCCGAAGGTGCTCGAGAACCTCCAGCTCTGGAGTGGTATCGCCATCGTGCTGGTGTTGCTCACCTACGTCCTCCCGATAGCCGCCATCGTCTCTGGCAACGGCTGGTTCGGCAGTGTGGAGCATCCCGCGGGGATGGTCGAGCCAATCTGGCTGCTCGCGCTCGATATCGGGAGACAGCATCTGGCGGTGATGGTATGAAACCGCCCGGCCCTGTCGGGGTGACGATGCTGCTCGCGTTTGCCACCGTGGCTGTCATCGAGTTCCGGACGGTGCTCTCGATGCTCGGCATCGACGTTGCGGCACCGGCGTACTACCCGGTGGCGGCACTGGTCGTCGTGGTAGCCGTCGCCGCGCTCCTGGTGGTGCCCGACGGCGAGCAGTCGACACCGAGCGACGAGGAGGAGACCGGCGAGGGAAATCCGAGTGAGGCGTAACCGTCACAGCGCCATCGCCCCGACATCGAACCGCCGCCAGTTCGTATCCGGGTGTCGACACTGCCGGCTCTCGCAGGCAGAGACACGGGCGAGATACTATCAGCAATACTACCATATCCAGGGAACTTAAGACACAAGCGGTCGATACTGTGACCATGAGCGAGGAGCCACAACTGGAGGCCAGACTCGAGGCACAGGAGGCGTTCGAGCCACCAGCCTCCTTTGTCGAACAGGCGAACGTGACAGACGAGTCCATCTACGAGGCGTTCGAGGAGGAGTGGCCGGCGGCCTGGGAGCGGGCGGCCGACCTGCTGGACTGGGAGCGCGAGTGGGACCAGACCCTCGACGACAGCGAGGAACCGTTCTACGAGTGGTTCGTCGGGGGCGAACTGAACGCCTGTGCAAACTGTGTGGACCGGCATCTCGACGAGCGGGGTGACCAACCGGCAATCGAGTGGGTCGGCGAACCCGGCGAGACGCGAACCTACAGTTACAGCGAGCTCCACGAGGAGGTAAACGCCGCCGCCGCCACACTGCGTGACCTGGGTGTCGAGACGGACGACGTGGTGACGCTGTACATGCCGATGATTCCCGAGTTGCCCATCGTCATGCTCGCGTGTGCCCGAATCGGCGCGCCACACTCGGTGGTGTTTGCTGGTTTCTCCGCGAGTGCCCTCGCCGAACGGATGGAGGCGGCCGACTCGGACGTGCTCGTGACCTGCGACGGCTACTACCGCAGGGGTTCCCCCCTCGACCACCTCTCGAAGGCCCGCGAGGGACTGGACCAGGTCGACGAGGCGACGACAGTCGTGGTCGAGCGCCTCGGCGAGGACGCCCCCTCGACTGTCGGGTCGGAACACGTATACGGTGACCTGGTCGACCCCCACCGTGGCAGCGAGGTCGAACCGGTCACGCGGGACGCCGAGGATATGCTCTTTCTGATGTACACCTCGGGGACAACAGGCAAGCCGAAGGGTGTGAAACACACCACCGGGGGGTACCTCTCGTACACCGCCTGGACGAGCCACGCGGTGCTCGACATCGAACCAGCCGACACCTACTGGTGTGCGGCGGACATCGGCTGGATCACCGGCCACTCGTACATCGTCTACGGCCCGCTCGCGCTCGGGACGACCACGGTCATGTACGAGGGGACACCCGACTACCCCGAAAAGGACCGCCTCTGGGAGATCGTCGACGACTACGATGTGAATCAGTTGTACACCGCGCCGACGGCAATCCGGTCGTTCATGAAGTGGGGCACAGAACACCCCGACACACACGACCTGTCGAGTCTGCGACTGCTTGGCACGGTTGGTGAACCAATCAACCCCCGCGCCTGGAAGTGGTACTACAGGCACATCGGCGGGAGCTCCTGTCCGGTTGTCGACACCTGGTGGCAGACCGAAACCGGCGGGATGATGATCTCGACACTGCCCGGCGTCGGGACGATGAAACCCGGCACCGCGGGACCGCCACTGCCGGGCATCGGCGCGGACGTGGTCGACTCGGAGGGCGTCTCGGTTGCGCCGGGTGAGGCCGGCTATCTCGTCGTCGACAGACCCTGGCCGGGGATGTTGCGGACCCTCTACCAGAACGACGAGCGGTTCCTCGAGGAGTACTGGAACTCGTACTCCGACCCCGAGGACGGGGAGTGGGTGTACAGTCCGGAGGACGGCGCGAAACTCGACGACGACGGCTACATCACCGTTCTCGGCCGTGTCGACGACGTGGTCAACGTCTCGGGTCACCGCATCGGGACGATGGAGGTCGAGTCGGCGATTGTCGGTGTCGAGGGCGTCGCCGAGGCCGCAGTCGTCGGTTCGGACCACCCCGTCAAGGGGGAGGTCATCTACGCCTACGCCATCACCGAGGAGGGGCAACCGGAGACCGAGTCGTTCCGCGAGGAGATAGTCGAGAGTGTCGAGGACGGCATCGGTTCCTTCGCCCGTCCGGCGGAGGTGGTGTTCACGCCCGAACTCCCGAAGACACGGTCGGGCAAGATTATGCGCCGACTCCTCGCGGACATCGCCAACGACGATACACTCGGCAACACCAGCACGCTCCGGAATCCCGACATCGTCACCGACATCCAGCAGGAGGTCCGCGAGGAGGAAGACAGGTAGGTGCTCCTCGATCCACAGGAGGCTCGCGCGGAGGATGTCATCCTGTCGGGCGGGCGTCCCGGCACCTGAGGACAGCGCAGGGGTCGACGCGATGCTCAGATTCGACAGCACCCGGAGCGTTCCGCGACTGCGCGACGGCGTGTTCGTCGTCGACTGACCACCCGAATCACTCGCCGAGTCGCTCGCGACTGATGCGGACGCCGGTCGGTGCGATGATGATCTGGTCGTCGTTTTTCTGTGCGATATCGCCGTCCACCTCGTTGACCACCTGCTGGAGTTCGTCGATGATGTGCTCCATCGTCCTGTCCTGTGTGCTGTGTCGGGTCACATCCGCGAGGACGATGTCGCCGTCGTAGACAGCATCCTTTATATCGATGACGTCGGTTTTCTCGCCGATGCGTGCGATGTGGATGTTCGTCCCCGCGGCGGCGTTCTCCATCGGCATTCCGTCTGCCGAGAGTTCGACGTAGTCCTCTTTGCGCCGGGTTCCTTCGTTGTCGCCAAGTATCGTGTCCATCAGGCCCATACTTGTTCCCCGACCCGCGGGTGTTTAGGTTTTACGTCGGACGCGGTTCACGGCGGTCCTCGGTCGAACCGCAACGAAACGCTTAGGCCGTTCACCTGCTCATTGGTACACATGGGACCGTAGGGTAGCTTGGTATCCTCCGGGCCTTGGGTGCCCGCAACCGCGGTTCAAATCCGCGCGGTCCCATCCTGTCGCGAACACCCCGTGAGCGACAGATACACCACCGGGGATTTGTGCCCAATACACAAAGAGCCGTGTCGTCCGGGCGCGGGCAGCCGAAAACGTCGCGGAGACGCCACAGATCCGGTACCGCATGGACCCGACAGAGCAGTTCGAGATTGTCGAGTCCGTCGAGAGCGCGGACCTCGAGGTGGTCGGCTTCTACCCACTCACACCCGACCGGGCCAACAGCGCCGAGTGAGACCGACCGTGACCGGGCGACCTGGCCGGACCACTCCTACGTTATCCGTGTGCTCGATGGGTCCCCGTTCGTCGGGTCCTGGCGCTACCGGGACGAGCGTGACCGGTTCGAACAGGAGACGGTGTCCGTTCGGGAGACGACACCGGCCTCCTCGTGAGCGCAACCGGCCGTGACCGATGCACCCGAGTAGCGGGTCGGCAGTCCAGACAGGTACGATTCACCTGGTCGACGGTCAGTCGCCGACTTCGACCCCGGGCTCCTCGGCCCCGGCATCGATTGCACAGGTCGCCGAGTAGTCCACATCGTGGACGGACTCGATTGCCGGGTCCTGACCACAGACGGGGCAGTCGTCCTGTTTTGGAATCTCGACGCGGTCGAACTCCATCTCGAGGGCATCGAAAAACAGCATCGACCCGTCGAGAGACTCGCCGGCTTCGATAACGTGTTTCACCGTCTCGGTCGCCTGGAGACTCCCGACTGTGCCGGGGAGCACACCGAGGACACCCGCAGTGGCGCAGTTCGGGACCATCCCCGCCGGTGGTGCCTCGGGAAAGAGACACCGGTAACAGGGCGAGTCGTCGTCACCGGCGAAGGTGGTCACCTGCCCCTCGAACTTGAAAATAGAGCCGTGTGAGAACGGGATACCGGCGAGCGTACAGGCGTCGTTGACCAGGTACCGCGTCGCGAAGTTGTCGGTTCCGTCGACGACAAAATCGTACTCCGAGATCAGGTCGTCGATGTTGTCCTCGTCGACCCGTGTTTCGTGTCTGTTCACGTCGATGTCGGGGTTGAGATTCGCCACGAACTCCGCGGCGGAGTCCACCTTCTTCCGGCCGACATCGTCGTCCCCGTGGAGTATCTGCCGCTGAAGATTCGAGAGTTCGACGACGTCGTCGTCGGCGATGCCGAGCGTGCCGACACCCGCGGCCGCGAGATACTGGATGACGGGGGAGCCGAGCCCACCCGCCCCGAGAACGAGAATCTCCGTATCGAGCAGTGACCTCTGTCCCTCCGGACCGACGTTGTCCATTCTGATGTGTCGCGAGTATCTGTCGAGCTGTGTCGCGTCGAGGTCGAGACCACTCATACGTATAAAAGGAGTCTTTGCTGTATAACACCGACGCTCCGGAGAAATACTGCCGTTACCGCCGGAGTGAGACTCTACGGCTCTCTAGGGTGGGTCACGCGCCGGGGTGTTGGATGCTCCCCGCACTCCCATCGCTGGCCGGTGTCACACGCGCCATCGGTGCGTGGTGTCGGTCGACAGTCCGGCCGTGAACTCACCTCGAGGTCAAGTGGTTCGAGAGAGTTCGTCTCTCGTCAGCTGCTCGCGGGCATCGCCCGCTCGCAGGTTCGTTGGACCTTGTCCAACGTTCATCACGGAGGAGTCCCTCTTCCAAACGACCCCGGGGCAGTCGTCCTGTACCGCCTGTACAAGTATCGCCTGCTGGGACAGTGGTCCTGCCCGAGCGCTACCGTACCGACGAGGTCGGCTCGTCGGAACTCTGCTGGCCACCGCGGCCGGAGTTTCGGACCGTCGCGGCGATGCTTCTGCTCCCGATGAGGAGAAAGCCGCTCAGCACAACGGCGAACCCAACGAGCGTCACCGCCGAGAGCGCCTCTCCGAGCAACAGCCACCCCCCGAGTGTCGAAACAATCGGGATGAGGTAGAACACCAGATTCGCACGGGTCGCGCCGGCCGTGTCGATCAGCGCGAAGTAGGCGAGATAGGCGACTGCGCCCGAGAACACGCCGACGTAGACGAGCGCGGCGACTGCTGTCGGCGTGACAGAGACACTGGCGACGGACTCGCCCGCGCCCAGACTCAGCAGATGCGAGAGAACGGCGGCGAGCGGGACCCCCCAGACCGTTCGGGCCGTGCTCGAAAGCGTCGTATCGGCCCACCTGATGGCGACGGCACCGAACGCGCTCGCAACTGCCCCGGCAGACAGGATGGCAATCCCGGACGCACTAACGCCCCCACCGGACGGGTTCGCGACGAGAACGACACCGGCGAGACCAAGCGCCATACCGACCCCGGCCCGGACGGAGAACCGCTCGTCCGTGAGCAACACAGCGGCAAAGACCGGCGTCAGTATCGGGTTCAGACTGAACACGATGGCGGCCACGCCGCTCGTGGTGTACTGCTGGCCGACGAACAGGAACACGTTCGTGAAGCCGATGACGAGCAGGCCCGTGGCGGCGATTCCGACCACGTCGCCAACTGTTCGGGGCCTGAGGTCGCTCCGGGACATCGACACGGCGGCGTACGAGGCGAGTACGACCGCACCGATATCGAACCGAATCGCGACGAACAACAGTGGGGGCAGGTACGCGAGCCCGGCTTTCGCCGCGACGAAGGTGCCACCGAACAACACGGCGGCGGTCAGGAACAGCGCCAGCGTTCGCTGAACACCCACTCTATCGGCCCTCGCGGCGATATCGGCGGTCACTCGTGGTCCTGCGGAACGGGAGTATCACAGTACAATGTAGGGGCCGAACCCTGATAAAGAAATTTATAAAAAATTGCACGACTGCCAACACCGGCACCCGGCGTACGGCCTGCAGGGGCTGAAATCTTTGCACGGTACGAAGCGGTTATCCCCGACGCAGTCGTTGTATCAGTATGGATGCCGCACTGTCAGAGCTCGAGTTTCTCGCCCGGTCGGAGAACAGAGTTCGGGTGTTACAACTGCTCGCAGCGGAGTCTCACACGCGTGGTGAGTTGGGTGAGAAGACAGGTGCCTCACAGGCGACGCTCGGACGGATTCTCGAGGATTTCCGTGCCCGGTCGTGGGTCCGCCGGGAGGCCGACGGGTACGTCGCAACCGCAACCGGGCAGTTACTCGCCGAGGGGCTGGCTGAGTTGCTCACGACGGTCGAGACCGAGCGAAAGTTCCGGGACATCGTGCCGTATCTGCCGACCTCCGCACAGGGGTTCGACCTCACCCAGTTTGCCGATGCGACGGTCACGGTGCCGACCCAGACGAGGCCAACTGCCCCGCTACAGCGCGTACTCGAACGGATGCGGAGTGCCGAGACACTCAGAGCCGTCTCACACACGCTCAACGAGCGGAGTCTGTCCGTTATCACAGACCGGGTTACCGCCGGCGAACAGCGTTTCGAGGGGGTGTTCACGGAGGCCGCAATCGAGACGCTGGCAGCCGACGAGACGTCGTGGGCCGCGCTGACCGACCTCGCTGCCAGTGACAGCGCACAGCTGTGGGTCCAGAGCGCCGACGTGCCGCTGGCCGCGACAGTCAGTGACGGGACAGTCACACTCCTGGTTCGCGACGACGACGGACTCGTCCAGGCGGCACTCGAAACAGAACGGCCGGCTGTCCGGGAGTGGGTGACCGACACGGTTGCCCGATACAGGGAGACGGCCACCCCGTTCACCCCAGCGTCGTACCTCGCAGACTGACTGTGAGACGGCCGG
>JAQCNG010000070.1 GCA_028275145.1 Halovenus sp.
GCTACCTCGAACGGGCCGTCGAGAAGCCGGTGCTCGTGGACGCGAGCAGTTCCTTCGAGGAGACCGAGCGGCTCAAATCGGAGTTTTTCGCCGGCAGCGGGAGAGTGCTGGTCACGAGCGTCCGGGGAACACTCACCGAGGGTGTCGACTACGACGGCGACAAACTCCACTGCTGTGCGGTGGTGGGGCTGCCGCTGGTGAACATCGGCGCACCCCGGGTGCGGGCGGTCCAGCGGGCCTACGGCGACGCCTTCGGCGAGGACAGCGCCTTCGAGTACGCGCTGACCGTCCCCGCGGTGCGGCGGGCCCGCCAGACGATCGGCCGGGTCATCCGCGGGACAGAGGAGGTGGGCGTCCGGGCGCTCGTCGGCGGCCGGTACGTCGAGGGCGCACGACACTCGGTCCACAGCTACCTCTCGCCGGCCGAGCGCGAGGAGTTCGTCCGGATGACCCCGGAGTTCCTGTCAGGCCAACTCGACCGGTTCTGGAACCGCCACGGCCGGCCGGAGTGACTCCTCGGGGGCGGTCGTCGCGCAGGCGGCCGGCTGTGGCTCCGCACCCGAAAAGCCCAGTATCACCGGGCAAGAACCCGTAGGCGTGAGCGGCGAGCGCGACCTGCCCACAGTGCTGTGGGACTACGAACTCAACCGGGCAATCGACGGGGTGTTGCCCGACCCCGTCAGCAACGGGTTCGCGCTCGCGACGCATCTGGGCGACACCGGGGTGGTTCTGGCGCTGGTGGCCCTGGTCTACTGGTTCGGGCGGACGGACAACTGGCAACGACGCGGGTTGCTCGTGGCAGTCGCGGTGGCGGCGCTGACGCTCACCGCCGGCCTGAAGGGCGTGCTCGACGTCCAGCGGCCGCTGTACGCCGCCCGGGCGGCCGGCGAACCGCTCGCGTTCGCCCCCGACACCTACGACGGGTTCAGCACACCCAGCGGTCACGCGATGGGCGCAGCGGCCGTCTACGGTGGACTGGCGGCGCTGACAGACATCGGGCGCCGGTGGCAGCGCTCGCTGGTGGCAACACTCGTCGTGGCGGCTGTCGCGTTCTCGCGGGTGGTCATCGGTGTCCACTATCTGGGCGACGTGGTGCTGGGCGTCGCGCTCGGGTTCGGACTGGTGTGGCTGGGCGGTCGGCCGTCGACCGAGGACCGGGACCCGGTGGTTGTGGTGTTGCTGCTCGCGCTGGTCGGGTCGGTGGTCGCGGTCCCGCTCGGGTCCGAAACCTACGCCGCCGCGTCCATCGGCACGGCGGCCGGCGGCCTGGCCGTCTGGTGGGTCATCCGCGAGCGCCGGCCGGACCCCTCGGCCAGCGCGGTGGCTCTGTGTCTGCTCCCGCTCGCCGGGGTGCTCGTGGCCGGGGTCGCGGTCGGTGGACTCCTCGGGGTGGATATCGTCACAGCAGTGCAGAGACAGTCGCCGCTGACGACCACGCTCAGAGGGGGCCTCGCCGCCGTGTCGGTGGGGCTGGCGCTCGCGATACCGGTTGTCGCCGAGCGACTTGACGACGACCCGCCCGGCGACTGAGGCGGAGACTCCCGGTGGGTGGTGCCGGTTGACACGACGAGGGGGGCGAGGACCCCTCCGACTGACCCGGCAGACTGTCACAGCGTGGCGCGGGAGGAACAGGGATTAGTCTCCGCACGCGAAAGGAGAGGTATGCAGACAACCGAGGCGTTCGCCGGCCTGTCCTGTCTCGACTGCGGTGTCGACACCGGCGCGGACAGTCGCCGCTGTCCGTCCTGTGGCGGTGCGCTCGCACCGACCTACGACGACGAGAGCCTCGCCGCGGCCCACGAACGGCTGTTCGCCGACGACGGCTCACCCGCACGCTCGACGGGCGGACTCGCGCGGTTCGGCCCTGCCCTGCCGTTCGACGCCGGGACGCTCGTCGGACTCTCGGAGGGGGCGACGCCGCTTCTGTCCTGTCCGGACTGGACCGACGAGTGGGGCTCCGAGGTCCGCCTGAAAACAGAGGCTGCCAACCCGACCGGCGGCACGGTCGACCGGCAGATGGCACTCGCGGTGACGGCCGCACGGGAGCAGGGAGCCGAGGCTGTCGCGCTCCCGACGACGGGCCCGGGCGGACAGGCCGCCGCCGCCTACGCCGCCCGGGCCGGCCTCGGGGCGAGCGCATTCGTCCCCTCGCGTTCCTCGTTCGACACGAAGGCGATGACGAACGTCCACGGCGGGGAGATGAACGTGGTCGGTGGGCGCTACCCCGACGCGCTCGCGGCGTTTGCCGACCGCCGGGGTTCGGCCCACCCGGTTGCACCCTTCGAGACGCCGTACCGCCACGAGGGCGCAAAGACGCTGGCCTACGAACTCGCGGCCTGTGAGCCCGACGCTGTGGTCTACCCGACGAGTCACGGCATCGGGCCCGTGGGTCTCCGCCGCGGGTTCAGCGAACTCGCGGCGACGGGTGTCGTCGACGAGGTGCCACGGCTGTACGCCGCCCAGCCCGGTGGCTGTGCGCCGGTCGTCGAGGGCTGGAAGGAGCGCAACACCGCGGTCGACCCGGTCGAGTTCCCCGACACCATCGTCGGCACGCTGGAGGTGCCCGACCCCGCCGGCGGCGCACACGCGCTGGACGCGCTCGCCGCGACAGACGGCGGCGCTGTCGCCGTCGGGGACGACGCG
>JAQCNG010000072.1 GCA_028275145.1 Halovenus sp.
CCTCTGATCGAATATTTACTACTGAGTCACTATACGACCTTTTAATCGATAGCTCCCTAATGCACTGATCGAATCGAGGTTTTGTGACAACTGACTACTACTAACTCTGGTGGCGAAATCGCTAAGCCAATCGAATACGTTGTGTTCGATATGAGTTCATCAATCCGAATCTCGGATGAAACAAAGGCAAAGCTGGAAGCGGTGAAGCGTGAAGACGAAACGTTCGACGAGTTGCTGGACCGGCTCGTAATCACTCGGACTGAGGAAGACGTTCGTGAAATGGCCGGATTCGCTGAGGAGGGCATTGAGGAACACATGAAGCAGAAACGTGAGGACCTCAACGACTCGTTTGAGGCCCGGACAACGGGCGCGGAATGATCGTCCTCGACAATAACATCATTCGGAAGTACGCCCGCCTGGACCCGGATGAAGCGGTTCTCAACTATCTATCGAAGCATCGAACTGAACCGTGGGGTATCTCAGCAATCGTCCTGTTTGAATTTCTCTCCTACTACGACACCCAGTCAAAACAGCGCACGCGGCGAAACCAACTGACACAGGCTGTCGACAACGTGATTAGCTTCGATGGGGATACTGCTGCCGAGGCGGCCAGTATGGAGACCTCGCTCGAAGCTGCCGGTGTCTCACTCGACGATGTTGATCTACTCATAGCCGCGACAGCGCGCCAACACCAAGCGACGTTCGTGACTGCCGACAAGAACGATTTCGACAAGACGCCGTTACACGAACTCATGGATATCGACATCATCGACGCTTCCTAACTCTATTTTTTACTCTCCACATTCATCAACCGTCCGAGGAAACCGCTAGATTGAACCCTTCTGTCTCCAACACCTCTCCATCCACAGAGTCCGGTATCTCCGATTCACACTCTCGAACAACAGTCCACTTTCTTCGAAGAAATTCTCTTAATTCAACCTCAAGATAGCAGTGCCCTCGTCGTCATTGTAGTCGCTTAGGTTCAGTCCACGGGCCCCGCCGATTCGCATTCCGGTTTGACATAGCGTTTCCCACAACGCGTGCTCCAGCGTCGCATAGCGGAACGTCTCTACGTAATCGAGGATTTCGCGCGCACGGTCAGCGTTCAGCATCCGGTCGCGTGCATCCTCTTTGGTTGCCTTCGGTAACAGTATCTTCTCATCAAGCGATTGTTCGACTGCGTCTATTATCACACAGAACCGGAGGAACATCCACAACGTGGCGAGTTGGCCCCTCATTGTGGAGTTCGCTAACCCATATCCTCTCGGCGCGTTATTCGGAATCAGTGGAGGTCGCGTCCACTGAGGTCGTTGAGGTTATCGAGGCCGTTGTCGTTGCACCACCTGACGAACTGCTTGAGTCGGTACTGGCGGGCCTGGATGGTCGCGTCTGCGAGTTCGACGGCGACTATCCAGGTACATCTGTACTGCTGTCTCTGGGTCGATTGGGTCGAGGTCATCGGACATGGTTTGCCTTCTCTCGTCTCGGACGGTTTCGAACTGAACGGCCGTTTCACGACTGCTTCCACGCGAATATCGGTGGTTGACAGTGTCGCACTGTGTGGGTGTCCCCCGCCCGGGCCCACTTCTGACGGCGACTGCGACGAGCGAAGCGAGGAGCCAGCGGCGTCTGCGTGACCTCGCGGTTCGAACCAGGGAGTGGAGCGAGGGGGGGTCCACCAGTTCACACCCGCACAGACACGGTCTGGCACCTGTGTCAACACGGTGTCGATATTCGAGACACGGACCAGAACCGCTTTTGGGCTGTGCGCCCAGCTATCAGGTATGACTGTGTCCGCCAGCGTCGGGTCGTGTTCGTCGGCAGGGCGACCCCGACAGTTCTCGGGTGGTCCACCGAACCGGAGTCGGTCCAGACGCGCGTCACCGGAGGAGTCGCACGCGGGGGTGTCCGTCCGGTGGTAGTGACGTCGGTGTTCGGTATCGACGTGTTGTTGTTTCTCGGCATCGGCCTCCTCGCGGGCGCACACTGTATCGGGATGTGCGGGCCGCTGGTGACAATCTACGCCAACAACATGAACGCACCGCGGGCCGACGGCGGGACACAGGCGGTCTCACGGGGCAGAGGCTCACACCTCACGCTGTACGAGGTCCGCCAGCACACGCTGTTCAACCTCGGCCGGGCCGTGAGCTACACCCTCATCGGAGCACTGATGGGGTTGCTCGGGAGCGTTGTCTTCCTGGGGATGGGCGAACTCGTGACGACGGCGAACTACATCCGGGGTGTCGTCGGGGTGGGTATCGGGGGGTTCGTGATGGTAACCGGCGGCTACTATCTGCTCGGCAGAATCTCCTTTGGTGTCTCCCTGCCCGGCACCCAGCGGGTCACCCGGTGGCTCACACAGTGGGTCGAGCGGTTCGCAAGCGGCCCCTCCATCGTCGGACTGGGGGCCGTGCACGGACTGTTGCCCTGTCCGGTGCTCTACCCCGCATACCTGTACGCGTTCACCACCGGTTCGCCGCTGGCCGGCGGACTGGCGCTCGCTGCACTCGGTGTCGGAACGATTCCCGCGGTGTTTGCCTACGGGACGCTCATCGACTCGGTGGGCGTCGAGCACCGCCGTCGACTCCACCAGGTGCTCGGCGCGCTCTTTCTGGTGCTCGGCTATCTCCTGCTCGCCCACGGGTTGATGGCCGCCGGCTACCACATCCCCCACCCGAAGCTCCCGTTCTGGGACCCGCTGGAGTTCGGCATGAGTCACTGACCAGGGGCCGACACACCGGCGAGGCCGGCGCGAGCCCACAGAACACACCCGGTTGCTGTGTGTGGCGTGTCAGACGGTCATCGTCACGTCCGGCATCTCGAGAAACGCCGTCTCGTAGCCGGCGTGGCGGGCCGCCTGTGGCGGCGCGTCGACACTGACGCTCAGTTTATCGCCCGGTTCGAACCCGTCGACGACCGCGCCGTAGTGGTATCGCCGGTCTGGCCCGACCCTCGCCGGTAGCGGCCCCTCGAAGACGGTGGTTCCGGCCCGGTCGACACCCATCGAGAGCGACATCAGCGGCAGGACAAACCGGTTGTACGGGGTTCGCGGGGAGACAGTCAGGTACGTTCCCCGCTCGCGTTCGGCGGCCGTGACGACGAACTCGGCGTCGCCGCTCGTCCCTGCCCCGACGACACGCCCCGGCAACGCCTCCGCCGAGGGGGCCACCGAGAGCGGCATCGCCCCCATCTCCATCGGCGCTACCGCTGTCCGCTCGCCGCGGGCGTCGAAGTTCTTCGAAACCGGGATGCGGTTGCGCGTGACACGCTGGAATCCAAAGTCGAACTCCAGCGGTCCGCCCTGGTCGTACCGCGTCTCGCTGCCGTCGGGCCGCCGGACGGTCGTCTCGCCGATATCGACCCGGAGTGTGTACTCGCCTTGCTCCGGGAATCTGATGTTGTCTCCGAAGTGAAACCCCATCCGCTGGGAGAGCATCGGCCACAGCGCCACCGGCGCTCGCAGTTGCTCGCCGTCCTGCAGGACTGTCACGCTGAGTCCGGAGTCGACGGGCAGGACCGTCCCGCGCTGGGCGTCCCAGACCGACGCCATCAGGTGGATGGCGTTGTACTCGCTCTCGACCCCGACCCGTGTGGTTCGTCGTCCGCTGACCGTCCAGAACCGCTCCGTGTACGTGTAGGTGAGCGCGACCATCCGCCGGCCTCGCCGTGCGCTGTCCAGCATGCTCATACCCCGCAGGTGTCCCGGGTGGTACACCGCACCGTCCCGACTCCACGGCGGCGACGGGTCGTCGGACTCCGGTTCGGCGCTCCCGCCGTCCCCACCCAGACAACCGGCGAGCGCCAGCAGTACGGTGGAGCCGCCGGCCCGGAGTGTGTCCCTGCGCCTCATACGCCAGAGTACCTCCGGGCCGAAATGAGGCCTGTGGTGTGCCCGTCGAACGACTCTGTGCCGCCTCGACACCTGCCCGCGCACCGACCACCCGTCTCCTGCTCGAGACGTGTCACCGTCCCGGTGTGGTTCGACCGTCGAATCCAGCGACCGTGGTGTGCCCGACCGGTCTCACTCGTCGAGCAGTTCGTCCGCAAGTCGGGAGAACCGGTCGACGACCCGGTCCAGCAGACGCGGCTCGATCTCGCGGAGCAGGCGGTAGACACTCTGGTCGTCGGGGAGCGTGACGACGACCCGCGAGGACGACCCGACCCGCTCCTTTCTTGCGATGTTGTGCTCGATGAGTCGCGAGAGGTGCCACTCGACGGTGCTCCGGGCGAGGTCGAGTTGCTCGGCCATCTCCCCGGGGGCGGCCACGTCGGTGCGCAACAGAAAGAGCACAATCTCCCGGGTGGTCTCCCGCCGGAGCAACGCAATCGTCCGCCGCTCCCACGGCGAGAACGTCGGCGGATAGTAGTGGGTCCGACCGGCGACCGACTCCTTTTCGAGCGTTCCCGACCGGACCAGTCTGCGGAGGTGGTACTGTGTCTGCCCGGTCGCGATATCGAGCGTCCTCGATATCTCGTTGAAGTGGATTCCGGGATCGCGACTGATGCAGTCGCGGACCCGCGTCCTGGTGTCGGGCACTAGCTGGTCACCTGTCCGGTGATACGACGGCAGTTCATCTAAACGGCCGGGGCGTTCCCAGTTCTCTGGAACGGTGCCTCCGTCGAGCACACCGGGGCAGAGCGGCGGCCGACCCTGTGACGACGCGGGGGGCGGTCCTGTGATTCCGAACCCGACCCCTGCAACCGAGTCGGGCACAGCCACAGTCGCAGTTCGTCGCGGTTTTCGAGGCGCGTACCTCAGGGTTGATACCGCTGTCCGGTGTACGGTGGGAGTAGACAATGGGTCTGCACACCGTGGCGGCGGTCCTCCGGTCTGGAAGCGAGTTGGCGACCGTCGAGGGGTCGCCGGTCCTGCTGAGTATCGTGTTACTCGCCGGCGTCGGGACCGGCCTGCTGTTCGCGGTGAGTCTCCTCGCGTACCGGCAGCGCCGTTCCGTGCGATACCTGCTCGTCACCGTGGCGGTCGGTGCGCTCTTCCTGCGCTCTCTCGTCGGCGCGGGCACCGTCCTGGGGTACACGCCGATGATTGTCCACCACCTCGTCGAACACACGTTCGATTTCCTCATCGCCGCGCTCGTTCTGTACGCCGCCCTGCGCACCGGACCCTCCGGGTTCGAGGAGCGACTCGCCGACGGACCGTCAGACCAGGACGGCGTCTGACCGGCGGACTGGCACCTCTCCCGCGCCGGATGACGGGGTCGGAACAGACGCGGACGTTGTTCACCCACTCGGCGGGTCCCCGGCGGCGAAACTCACGCGCTGTCCACCCGCTCGGCGGGTCCCCAGCGGCGGTCGTTGTAGCTACGCTGGCGGTCGGTGTCGAACTCGCGCTCGATACGCCGGCGCAGGGTCTGCTTGCCCTGGCGGTCGATTCGCGCGAGTTCGTCGGCCTTCTGGACGGCAAGCGGGGGGCCGTGTTCGCCGGCAACCTCGGCGAGCACGAACCGGGTGAGTTGCTCCCGGCACGACTCGTCGCGGGTGAACGCGTAGGGGGCCTCGACCCGGTAGACGAGGTCCTCGCGCGGGTCGTAGACGACGAAAAACGTCACCTCGTAGGCGTCGTCGTCGAGGGCCCTGTGGTGGTCGAGGTCGAGTTCCCCGCCGGCGAGCAGACTGTCGGTGCCGACACGCGAGCGGAACCACCCGGTAAACGAGAGGGCGTCGGTCCGCAGGTCGCCGTTCTCGCGGCGCTCGAGCACCCGCCGGAAGAAGGCCTCGTCGTCGACCCAGGGTGCACCCGTCGTGCGGCGCAACTCCCGGCTGATGGCCTTCGAGGCGCTGTTTTTTACGAACCCGATCAGGGGCACCTCCCGCTCGACGAACCGCTCGACCAGCTGGAGGTAGTTCTCCACGACGCCCGTGAACTCCGCCTCCTCGATGACGAGTCGCTTGAGTTCGGGGTCGCGTTCGACCCACCTCAGCAGTCCTGTCGGGTAGATCGGGCCGTCGAGCACGAGCAGGTCGTCGACCACCGCCGCTTGGTCGAGCGCGTGTTCGCTCTCCGCGCGGTACAGCGCCAGCGCGTGGACCACCGTCTGCTCGTAGCGGTCCACCCGGGGTGCCTGCAGGATGCGCCGGCGGGCGTACCCCCGGTCGCTCCCCCGCCAGTCCTCGCTCAGGTCGACTGTCTCGTCGTTCGTGTGGACGGTCATCACGATTGTCCGGGCCCGGTGGAGTTCCACGTCAGAGGGCGCGGCAGCCATCGCCGCCTGCGAGACGTCGAGCACCAGTCCGTTCTTGAACGTGGTGGGGTTGATTGTGCCCGCGTCGAGGCCGTGCTGTGTCGGAAACGGACGCTCGGCGAGGGCGACGTCGGGCAGGGGTGCCTTCCGGCGGCGGTGCTCGCCGAGTGGCTCCAGCACCACCTCCCCGTCGGCATACAGCGGGTCCAGAAACTCAGTCCAGGCCCGCTCGGCCAGGTCCGTCTGGTCGCGCTCGTCCACGCTGCTCGTGACCCGCCCCGCGAGGTCGGCGATGCCGTCGACGTGGACCGGGTCGAGTGTCATGGACACTGTTTCGCCGCACAGCACAAAAACCCCTCGTCAGGACTGGTCGTCTCGGCAAAACAGAACCCTTTACGCGCCGCTGGACCGAACAGGAGCCAATGGCCGGTGTCTTCGAGGTCCGCGAGTACGACGGGATGGGTCGGCGCGGCGAGTTGACGGTTCCGCGGGCCGACATCACCGTCGAGACGCCCGCGCTGATGCCGGTGGTCAACCCACACGTCCAGACGCTCGACCCGGCGAGAATCGAGTCGGAGTTCGGCGCAGAGATTCTCATCACCAACAGCTACGTGCTCCACGGGAGCGAGGACCTCCGTGGCCCCGCGCTGGAGCAGGGGCTCCACGAGTTGCTCGATTTCTCGGGTGTCGTCGTCACGGACTCGGGTTCGTTCCAGCTCGCCGAGTACGGTGATATCGACGTAGACACCCGCGGAATCGTCGAGTTCCAGCGGGCAATCGGCTCCGACATCGGCACCCCGGTCGATATCCCGACCCCGCCCGACGTCGACCGCGGGCAGGCCGCCGGGGAGCAGACCACCACGCAGGAGCGACTCGAACTCGCCGCGGAGATAGACACCGGCGAGATGCTCCTGAACGCGCCGGTGCAGGGGTCGACACATCTCGACCTGCGCGAGCAGGCCGCCCGCGAGGCCGCGGGGACTGGACTCGACATCTTCCCGATTGGCGCGGTGGTGCCGCTGATGAAGGAGTACCGGTTCGACGACCTCGCGGAGGTGGTGCTGGCAGCAAAGCGGGGGCTGAGCGCGGACGTGCCGGTCCACCTGTTCGGCGCGGGCCACCCGATGATGTTCGCGCTCGGGGCGGCGACGGGCTGTGACCTGTTCGACTCCGCGGCGTACGCGCTGTATGCCCGCGACGACCGCTATCTGACCGTCCGGGGCACCGAACATCTCGACGAGTTGACCTACCTCCCCTGTGCCTGCCCCGTCTGCACCGAACACACCCCCGAGGACCTCCGCGGGGCCGGCGAGACGGACCGTCACGAACTGCTCGCCAGGCACAACCTCGCAGTCTCGTACGGCGAACTCCGGCGGATTCGACAGGCAATTCGCCGGGGCAACCTGTTCGAACTGCTGGAGACGCGGGCCCGGGGCCACCCGGCGGTGCTCGACGGCTACCGGACGTTGCTCGACCACGCGGCGCAACTCGAGGCGACTGACCCCGTCTCGAAGGAGTCGTTTTTTTATCTCTCCGGTGACAGCGCCCGCCGGCCGGAAGTGGCCCGCCACCACGACCGCATCGCCCGCCTCGACGTGCCCGACGAACTGGTCGTGACCGCCGGCAGCCCCGTCGAGCGCTTCGAGGCCTCCTGGCGACTCCGACCCCCCTTCGGCCCGGTGCCGCCGGCGCTCGTGGACGCCTACCCGCTGACCGCGGAGACACCCGACCGTCTCGACACACAGGCCTACGAGGCCGCCGCCGAAGGCATCCGCCGACTCGTCGAGGCCAGCCCCGACAGCGACGTGACGCTGTTCCACGATGGCTGGCCCGACTCGGCGCTCGATATTGTTCCCGACCGGGTGACCGTGGAGGTGCTCGGGGAGGGGTTCGACGACGAGACGTGACCGGTCGGGTCATCCGTCTCCCTGTCGGCATTCCCGTCCTCCCACGTGGCGCGCGCTGGCTCGCGTGGCCGAACGAAGTGAGGTCCGCGAGCCGACACCGTGCGAGGGATGAGCGAGTGAGCGGTGCGAGGGCGGAGCGAAGCGACGCCCTCGAAGCGAACGGGGAGCGGAGCGACCCGTGAGCAGGGAACGAGCGAATCGGCTGGGGAGGTGTGTGGCCGGTTTGGGTGGATTGGAAGGGGCCGTCCGCTCGGCGAACCCGGACGACGCAAGCACCGCAACGACCGCAGGGAGTGAGGAGCGCAGCAAGTCCCGGGAGTCGAGCGGGCGGGGGCTTCCCAGAACCTCGAAGTCTCTTGTCGAATCTGATGGATACAGAGATCACTGGAGTGATATTGCGACTAATTGGCGTGCAAGATGGGGGGCGCATATTCAGCACTCTCCATCCTCACTGAGAGTGGCGAATAGAGGGCACAGTTTTCTGCGCTCTGGACAGGAGCTCACAGCGCTTGGAATCACATCTCGTTAGCGAAGGCACACCCTCTCTCGTATCCAGACACATGAGTACAGTCTGTAACATGGAATCGAAACCCTTCCGTCTCATATCTCCCACCGTAGATGGCGCCAACGGCGGCACAGTCAGCACCGTTACGAACCTCGTGAGAAGGATGTTCAGCGAGATCTTTCGAGAGCCTCTGTTCGGCCCATTCCCCTCCGTCAACTCGTACGGTATACTCGCCCTCTGAATCGTCCCACGTACACTTCGCAACATACCCCGGAACGAATCCTTCAGTTGATCCGGATACGTCCGCTGTAGAAGAATGCACTTGCCTGTTATTTCGAACAACTCGTAATTCGAACGTCTGTGGTTCTGTATCGGAGTTGCTCACCCCGACCCATCCAAGTTGCATCTCACTCGTATCAGTCTCACCAAAAGACTTGAGACAGCCCGCAACCACACCCGTAGTAACCGTTCCAACGCCTGCAAGGAACCGTCGTCTATGCATTGATAGTAAATATGCCTTCCTGGCTCTTAAAATCGCAGGTACACTCTAGTGAATCAGGGCGGTGCCGCTGATTTCAACCTCTATATTCATCAGTCAGTTCAGAGTCTCTTCAAATCTTGTCACTAATCGCTTGCTGAATAGAGGGCGCGTATCTCGCACCGCGAATACCGGAATTAGTATGAGTCGCAATTGCTCGTTACAGAGATTCTATCTACCGTTACGTTGCCCTTCACGAAAGCCAAGTACTCCTGCCAGTGCTGTCGTTTTGAGGATTCTATAGGACTCCACGAGAGTCGCGAGCACGACGATTCCAAAACCGAGAACAATCAAATACCTTGAAGGTTTGATTCCCCCGAGTAGGAGAATCCCCCCGAGAAGGAACAGGGCTAAACCAATCCAGTACGTTCCGTGTAGTTGGGAAACTATAGGCATTTCCACTCTAATTTTTATTTGGATGTTGTGATATAAAAATCTTCGCTTAGAATGCTTGTATGATCTACCTTTCAACTTCTCCCGATGACTGAACTCCCAATAAGCAGGTTTACTGACCGGTTGATCTATCGGTCTCGGTTCGAAATCAATGCTCACCGACTGCTGAATACATCCTCTGTATGTTGCACTGGCCGACACATAGCCAGCCAAACAAACGACAGCATCTTTCTGAACTCGGTGCGAGTGCTGTATTGAAAATGGGAGAGGGCGAGTCGATAGAGGCAAGAAAGCCCCCGCCGGCTCGACTCCCAGGACTCGCTGCGGTCCTCACTCCGTTGCGGTCCTTACTTTGTCCGGGTACGTCGAGCGGGAGGTCGGCGACGCCGACCTCCTGCAACGTGGCGGCAGAGCTGCCACGCAGGCGGCCCATTTCAGTCCCCCAGACAGGCCACATACCTCCCCAACCGACTGCGCTCCTCAGTCGCGTTGCTCTCACGGGTCGTGTCCCCGTTCGAGCAGCGGAGACCTCGCTCCGCTCGGTCTCCCGCTCCCTGCGGTGCTCATCCCTCGCACGGTGCTGGCTCGCGGGCCTCCGGCCACGCTCGCCAGCGCGCGCCACCGCAGCCGTCAGGGGACATCACGCCGCTGTACCGCATATTCAATAGAGCAGGTACGAGCCATCTCGAAGCAGCGGAGATCCCGAACCCCTACCACCGGAATCGGACCACCTCCGTAACCCGCAGTCCGAACCGATGGACAGTTATCCCGACGCCACCGACGGAGAGCCATGACGGAGTACTTCGAGGTGCACGAGCGCGACAGCGCGGCGCGGCTGGGGGAGTTGCGCCTCACCGACCCGCTCGTGACGCCCGCCGTTGCCGACGATGTGCTCGAGGATGCCGGCAGCGAGTGGGCCCGCGAACGGGACCCACCGGAGGGCAACGAGTCGGCCCTGACGGTCCTGCCCCACCGCGCGGTCCCGCCGGGCACCCCCGAGGAGGTCCGGGAGGCCTTTGCCACCGAGTACCCCGATGTCGAGTTCCCGAGCGCGGCGGTGGTCACGCCCGAAACCGCCGCCGACCACGCGACCGACGCCTACGTGCTCTCGACGGCACAGGCGATTGCCGGCCACGCGAGAGCGTTCGTCGAGGCTGTCGTGACGACCCGCGAGGCGGTTCCCGCCGATACCGCGCTGTATCTGCCCGGGGTTGCGACGCCGGCGAACGTCGCCACGCTGGCCTACGCCGGCGTCGACCTCGTCGACACCGACCGGGCCGTAATAAAGGGCACGCAGGGAAAGTACCTCACCACCGACGGTGAGCAGTTTCTGGCGGACCTGGAGGAACTCCCCTGTGCGTGTCCGGCCTGTCAGCGGTCCCGTGAGGCGTTCGACCGCGAGGACTGTGTCGAGCACAACTGCCACGCGCTGCGGGCGGCACTCGCCACAGTCCGCGGGCGGATTCGTGCCGGGCGACTCCGCGACTACATCGAGGGACAGGCCCGCCACGAGGGGTGGCTGACCGCCGCGTTCCGGCGACTCGACGACGGGTACACCTATCTCGAACAGCACACACCGCTCGTCCGTCAGGCCGAGATAACGGCGGCCTCCGACGACACGCTCCGGCGCGTCGAGATACAGCGCTACGCAGAGCGTGTCACCAGTCGCTACCACAACCGGTTCGACAACCCACTCGTGCTCGTGCCCTGCTCTGCGCGCAAACCGTACAGCGACTCACAGAGCCACGAACAGTTCCACGACGCCATCCAGTACCGGGCACACCTCGTCTCGATGACCTCACCCATCGGTGTGGTGCCACAGGAACTCGAACTCACGTACCCGGCACAGCACTACGACACGGTCGTGACGGGTCGCTGGAGCGCCACCGAGCGGGATTTCGTCGCGGACGTGCTCGCGGCGTACCTCCGGCGCAACGAGTACCCCCGCATCGTCGCGCACGTCCCCGACGAGGGGTACCGTGACATCTGCGAGCGGGTCGCCACCGACCTCGGTATCGAGATGGAGTTCACCGTCGAGGGCCACCCCACCGCGACCGGGTCGCTGGCGAATCTCGCCTCCACGCTCTCACGGGAACTGAAATACAGCAGACGCGAGCGCCAGCAAAACACCGTCCGGGCAATCGCGGACTACCAGTTCGGCGAGGGTGCCGGTGACGACCTGCTCGCGGACATCTCCACGGAGAGCCACTACCCGAAACTGCGGGTCCGCAACAGCGAGGACGAGCAACTCGCGATGCTGGTGCCGGAGTACGGTGTGCTCGCGCTGACGCTCCCGGGTGCGCGCCGCTGGGTCGAGAGTTCGGTCCCGACAGAACGGGTCGACATCGACGGGTTCGTCCCCCACGGCTCCGTTCTCGCGCCGGGGGTCGTCGACGCGAGCGAGACAATCCGGCCCGGCGACGAGGTGGTCATCGAGGGGCCGGAGGCCTTCGGTGTCGGCCGCGCGACGATGTCCGGCCCGGAGATGGTCGAGAGCACGCGCGGCGTGGCAAGCAGTGTCCGCCACGTCGAGGAGCGCTAACCCCGTGTGTCGGCCGTCACACCGGCCGTGTCTGTCCCGGCACCTCGCCACGGCCGTCGGGAATCGAAAGGTCGTTTACCCGGGCCGACGACGAATCGACCATGATACTGCCGGGGTCGGCGACGCAGGCGCTCGCGGCCTCGCTCGCCACCGAGACGGACCAGGACCTCGCGGGCGTCTCCTTCGACCGCTTTGCCGACGGCGAGCGACGCCTCCAGGTCGAGGGTATCGAGGCGGGAACGGATGTCGTCGTGGTCGCCTCCACGGTATCCGATAGCGCACACGTCGAACTGCTCCAGTTGCAGGACGCCGCCCGCGAGGCCGGGGCGAGCGAGGTGACGACTGTCCTCCCGTACATGGGCTACGCCCGCCAGGACGAGTCGTTCGAACCCGGCCAACCGGTGTCGGCCCGTGCGGTCGCGCGGGCACTCTCCACCGGAACCGACCGGGTGGTGACGGTCAACCCCCACGAGCGGGCCGTCTGCGGGTACTTCGACGTGCCGGCGACGGCCGTCGACGCCGCCGGCCTGCTCGCGGACCCGCTGCCGGCGCTCGCGGACCCGGTCTTTCTCGCCCCCGACGCCGGTGCCTGCAATCTCGCCGAGACGCTCCGGGACGCCCACGGCCGGGGCGAGGTCGACCAGTTCGCAAAGACCCGCCACACCGACACCGACGTCGACATCGAACCTAGCGACACCGCCGTCGCCGGCCGGGACGTCGTGCTCGTCGACGACATCGTCGCCACCGGGTCGACGATGAGCGAGGCGGTGGGCGTGCTCGACAACCGGGAGGCGGCCCGGGTCTACGTTGCCTGTGTCCACCCGGTGCTGGCCCGGGACGCCTACACGAGACTCCGGCGTGCCGGTGTCGAGGCAGTCTACGGCACCGACACCGTCGAACGGCCGGTCAGTCAGGTCAGCGCCGCCCCCGCAATCGCCGAGGTGCTGTGACCCGCCCACCTTCCGGGTGGCTACGTTCACCGTCGTACTCGACGCGGATGCTGCTCGTGCTCGTGCTCGGATGGGCGGCGCTCCAGGTGGCGCGGTTCTTGCTGCCGCCGCTTTTGCCCCGCATCACCGACACGCTCGGGTTCTCGCCGGGGGCTATCGGACTCGTGCTGACGGCGTTCGGCCTGGTGTACGCCGCCGTCCAGTACCCCAGCGGCACCTACTCGGACGCGCTCTCGCGGGCGACGCTTCTGCTGCCGGGACTTGCTGTCCTGCTCGCGGGCGTCGCAGTCGTCGCGGGTTCGGTGACCGCGTGGGTGTTCGTCGCGGGCGTTGTCGTGCTCGGTGTCGGAAAGGGGCTGTTCGCCAGCCCCTCGCGGGCGCTCGTGAGCGACCTGTTCGACGAGCGTCGCGGGCGGGCGCTCGGTGTCTACTCCGCCGGCACCGACATCGGCGCGCTCGCCGCATCGGGGCTGGCCGTGGCCACCCTCGCCGTCGGCGTCGGCTGGCGAACCGCCTTTGTGCCAGTGCTGGTCGCGCTCGCGCTCGTGACGCTGCTGTTTGTCGTCTGGAACCGCGAACCGTACGACCTCCGGCGCGTGGGGCTCTCGCCGCGACAGACCGCCGGCCGCATCGCCGCCACCCGCGACCAGCGCGAACTCGTCGCCGCCTTCTCCCTGTTCTACTTCGTCGTCGGCGGCCTGACGAACTTCTTCCCGACGCTGCTGGTGGAGGCTGGCTTCTCCGCGGAGGCCGCCGGTGGGAGTTTCGCCCTGCTGTTTGCCGTGGGGCTGGTGGCCAAACCGGGCGCCGGCGAACTCAGCGACCGCTTCTCGCGGCTGCTGGTCGGCAGTGTCGCGCTCGCGGCCGCGGCCGGCGGCCTCGCCGTCGTGCTGGTCGCGCCCTCGCTGCCCGTTGTCGCCGCCGGGACGGTGTTGGTGGCGGCCGGCTACAAGACGCAGTTCCCGATTGCCGACGCCGTGGTGATGGAGGCCGCACCCGAGGGGAGCGTCGGTGCCGACATCGGGGCGGCGCGGGCCGTCTTTCTCGGCGCGAGCGCGCTCGGCCCCGGTGTGGTCGGCCTCGTCGCCGAACTGACGACGTTCGCCGGCGCGTTCTGGCTGCTGGTCGCGAGTTTCCTGCTCTGTGCGGCCGTGCTTGCCCGCCAGTACCGGCGCTAACGTGCCATCTCCGGGTGTGTGCCGTCACTCGCGGGCGTCGAGGAGTTCGTAGCCGATGTTGGCCTCGCGGAGCGTCTCGGTGTGTGTCGAGACGCTCTTGCTGGTCGCGAGCAAGAGCACGTCCAGCCCCTTTGTCGCGGCGTCTGGCACCGCGCCGGCGACGCCGAAACGCAGGTCGGGCTCCAGGCCCCCCTCGCGGACCGCGGCCAGTCCCTCCGGCGCGTCGACCGCAACCAGGTCGTGTTCGGCCGCGAGGCGGGCGACCACCTCGCCGTCGACGGCCGTGCTACCGCCCTCCCGGACCGGCGGCATCGCGAGCACTGTCACCGTCCCGAGGTCGTAGTCGATGACCCCCTCGACGTTGGTCACACCCACCGCCTCGCCGGCCCCGGCATCGGTGACCGTCACCGCCGTCGCCGGTCCTCTCGTTCCCGGTTCCGCGTGCAACACCCCGTCACGCATCGACAGCGAGACCCGCTCGCCCTCTGCGAGGTCTGCCGTGGCGAGTGCCGTCTCGACCTCGACCTCCTCCAGGACCTCCGTTGCGACGTACTCGACGAACTCCCGGAGCGTGCCGGTTTCGGAGATGAGCCAGTCGACCCCCTCCTTTGTTATCTCGTAGCGCCCCCGGCCCTGCTTGTCGACGAACCCCCGCTCCGCAAGGTCGCCGAGGTAGTCGCTGACCGCCTGGGCTGTGACCCCCACCGCCTCGGCGATCTCGCGCTGGTTGACCGCCGGCTGGCGCTGGGCGACCGCCACCAGGATGCGGTAGGCTGTCGCCGTGCGCTTGCTCTCCAGCACGCCCGCCGTCCCCGCTGGGTCCGACATACACATCCGTTGGTGCTCCCGGTGCAAGTCGTTTTTCCCGCGGTCGGACCGTCGGAACCGGCCGTCCTACTCTGCCCCGCGGGGTGCGATAGCCGGGTCCGGCCGTTCGATGCCCTCCTCGTCGAGGGTTGCGAGGGT
>JAQCNG010000084.1 GCA_028275145.1 Halovenus sp.
AAGGGCTGTCTCGACAGCGAGCGCATCTCGGTCGCGATGCGGTCGGTCGCCCGGGAGCTGTTCGTCCCCGGTGAGCGGGAGGCCTACACAGACCGGGCGTTCGAACACCTCGGGACGCGGGTGCTCGCCCCGAGCAGTGTCGCCCGCCTGCTCGAACCGCTCGCACCCGAGCCCGACGACTCGGTGCTCGTCGTGGGTGCGGGCGTGGGGTACACCGCCGCCGTGCTCGCGGAGATTGTCGGCCCCGAGAGTGTGCAGGCGGTGGACATCACCCGTCGGCTGGTCATCGAGGCCCGCGAGAACCTCGCCGAGGCCGATTACGGCGCGGTGCTCGTGGACCGCCGCGACGGCGCGGAGGGGTTGCCCGAGTACGCTCCCTACGACCGTATCCTGCTCGAGGCCGCCGCGGTCAGCCCACCGGAGCCACTGCTCGACCAACTCGCCCCGGAGGGACGGCTCGTCATGCCGCTGGGCAACCGCGAGCAGTCCATCACCGTCGTCGAGTCCGACGGGAGTAGCCGCCCACTGGGTGGCTGTGCCTTCGAGCCGATGCTGGTCGAGGGTGAACGGGTCGACACTGTCGAGCGCAACCGGACCCGTCGCGAGGAGCGCGAGCGCGCCCGCCGGGACGAGCGCCGCCGCCGGGGCTGGGAACTCGACTGGATCGACTGGGACTAACCCTCGATGATCATGATGTCGGTGTTCTCGCGGTCGTCGGTGTAGTCACCGTCGCTGGGTGGCCTGATGTCCAGGTCGATTGTGCCGCGGTCCTGGTTTGGCCGGAGCTCGGCCGCCAGGTCCGAGAGGACGGCCGTCCCGTTCTCCCCGGTCTCCGCGGTGCGGATGTCCGGCAGCTGTGCGCTGTCGCCGGTCGCCACCACAGTCGCGTTCTGGATTGGCTCGCCACCGGGGTCGAGCACTGTCACCGAGACGTCGGTACTGTTGCCCGCCTCGAGTATCTCCGGCTCCGGGTCGGTGCCGAGTTCGGTCGAGCCAAAGGCGTTCAGTCCGCCGATGACGTTCATCATCACCGCGAGACAGGCGATACCGACCACGAGTGCAATCACCAGGCGGATCGGGAGCCCCTCTATCGCACGCTCGTCGCGCCACAGGTTCGCTGGCATACGCCACGCTGGTCCCGGCTTTGGATTTAAACGTGCGGTCGGAACAGCGGCCAACGCTCGACCGGGACCGTGCGGCGGTGCCGGGGCTCTCGCCGGCAGTGAGGCCACCGTCGACGAGACGGTCGAACTCGAGCGCTCGTCCAGGGCGCTCTCCTGGGGCGTCGCCGGTCAGGGTCCGGGTGTCTCGACTCAGACCCGGGGCAGGTCGATTTCGGTGCCGTCGGCGTAGACGGTCGGGTCTGTGAGGATGCCGTCGAGGTGAATCGGAACCGCGATATCGCCGCCGATGGCGTGGTCGTCGCCGATTGCGAGGTGGACAGTGCCGCCCGCCTTCTCGTCGAGCAGCACCGACCCGACGAGGTCGGTGACGGCGACGTTGGTGCCGATACCGAGTTCCGCGAGGTTGTAGACGTCCTCGCCGGCCGTTGCCGCCGCGTCCTCGACCGCCGCGCTGACCTGTTCGTCCTCGATGTCGGTGACGAAGCCGTTCTCGACGGTGAACGC
>JAQCNG010000087.1 GCA_028275145.1 Halovenus sp.
CAAGCAAGTTTGTATTCCTGTCAGTTTCTGTTTCGGGACGGTCAACACACAGCGGACACAAACGCGCCCGAAACACTGTTGAATCTGGGCTCCCGGGGGCCACACTGCCGTCTGCGAGCGGTCCGGCGACATCCGGCCGACCCCGCAACTGTCTCCGGTGCGACACGGCAGGGACGGTCTGTGTGCGCTGTCGCCGGGACGGGCGGGGCTGGGCATGACAGACAAGGGGAATCGCTTATGTTGCCTGTTGACTGATTACTCCGTGTGGCAACCGTAATCGAATTCACGAGCCCGGCGTCGGAGTTTCCACTGGGGAGCGTGTTCGAGACGTTGCCGGAGGCGACGGTCAAACTCGAGCGACTGGTGCCACACGAGCAGCACATCATCCCGTACTTCTGGGTCCGCGGGGTGACCGACAGCGACATCGAGGCTGCGTTCGAGGCCCACGCCGGTCTGACGAGCATCCAACTCGTCGACAGCGTCGAGAGCGAGTACCTCATGCGCGCGGAGTGGGACCGCGAGTACGTCGGCGTGCTGACCGCGCTCTCGGAGACACAGGTCGTCGTGCTCTCCGTGACCGGCACCAGCGACGGCTGGCGGTTCGAGGTGCGCGGCGAGGGCCGTGAGAGCATAACTGCGTTCCGGTCGTACTGCCAGGAGCACAATATCAACATCACCATCACTGCCGTCCACGCGCTGTTGCCAATCAAGCGCGAGGGCTACGGGTTGACAGATACCCAGCGCGAGGCGCTGCTGGTCGCCCACGACAACGGTTACTTCAACTCACCCCGCGAGTCGGCGCTGTCCGAGGTTGCGGCGGAACTCGGCATCACACAGCAGTCGCTCTCCTCGCGACTCAGACGCGGTCACAGGCGACTCATCGATGCGACACTCGCGAGCGAGTGACCCGTCCCGCACCCGACGTGTACGGCCCCGCAGATACGGCTTGCTCCCCGATGCCGGCCCTACCGCGTGACCATCCAGGTTGTTCCCGAGGAGTAGCCCCACTTCTCCACGCTGACGTCGAACTCGCCGTCAGTGATAGCGGTCATGTTCGTGCCCACCTCCTTTGCGGACATGCTCAGGTCCTCCGCGATGAGCCGTGACTTGAAGTACGTCCGCTCGTCGGCGTGCTCGCGAAGGTAGTTGAGGATACGACGCTGTTTCTCGGACAGACCGGGCGTTGCCGTGGCCGCGCTCATACACAGGCAGACGGGACTGCCCCGTATATACAGTTTGGTACGAACGGTTAACCCGGCGCTGTCGTGCGGTTCCTCCCGCGTGTCACCTCCTCACAGAACCGAGAGACCAGCGAGTGGTACGGCCAGGTAACGCTCTCGGCCACGCGGAAACACCCGCGGGCGCGACACAACCGGTCGGCGGCCCGCTGTGTCAGGCCGACTCGACGACCGCACCGACGGCGAAGTTTGGTTCGACCTCGGTGACCTCTATCTTGACGCGGTCGCCAACCTCGGTGTCGGGTACGATGATGACGTAGCCCCGCTCGACGCGGGCGATGCCGTCGCCCTGTTTGCCGAGGTCCTCGATTTCGACGTAGCGCATCTCGCCGGGTTCGACCGGTGGCTGGGGCTGGGCTGTCGACCCGGCGCCGGTCGCGGTCGACCCTTCGGGTGTCTCACCGCGAATCAGGGCTATCCGGTAGCTCTCGCCGGCCTCGACGGGTCCGTCTTCGACCTCCCGGCGGGGCAGTTCGATAACGGGACCCTCCTTTGATTCCGAGAGACTGGCGCTGAACAGACACAGCAGCTCGTCCGACTCCAAGAGTTGTTGGCCTCCATGTGCGGCAACGAACGCCCCCCTGAAAGGCGTTGCGCTGACGTCCCCCGGTCCGGGCGGTTGCCCCCCTACGACCCGTCCCGGTGCTCGCTCCCGAGCGGTGTGCCGTCGGAGCTTTTTGCACCCTCGGAGTCGTGGACGACCACCCCCTCCTCGGCCGCCGCCGGCGCGGGGTCGTAGGCCTCCCGGACCGCGATTGCCTCCTCCAGTTCGCGGACCGCGCGCTGTTTCAGCGCCGCCCCGAGTTCCTCGGCGTCTGCCCGCGAGATGTCCCGCCCCAGCCCCTCGCACTCGTGGGCACGCACGAGTCCCTCCCGGTCGACGGCCTCGCCCATCGGCTGACTCGTCCCGCCCAGCGCGACGCTGAACGGGTAGGTCCGACAGACCAGCGGCCGGTCCCCGTGGACGGTACAGGCCCCGACCCCCTCCTCGTCCTCGCTGTAGAACTGGCAGTCACCGCAGTCGTCGGTCTGGAGCGCCCACTCGAAGGTTTCGCCGGTCTGTCCGTCGGGGCCGTCCTCGACACCGTACGGCATCGGTCGGGCGATGTCCCGCCAGTCGTACTCGCCGCCCTCCTGCAGGCGGCGTATCTCGTCCGGGAACACCGTTGCTGTGTGGTCCTCGCGCTCGCCCGTCTCGGAATCGTCGGGTTCGATTGCCTTGCAACAGGCACCACAGCGTGTACACTCGAATCCGATCGACTCGATGGCGTCGGCGATATCTGCCACCGGAAGCGCCCGCGCGCGCTCCAGGTCCGTTTCGAGAGTATCCACATCCGTTGTTGTGGACGCTGGGAGAAAAACGCGTCGTCGTGGCCGGTCCCCGGGGCGTGACTCCGGCGGGGCTCACATCTCGGACCAGGCCGCCATCGCGGTGCCGGTGTCGGTGAGGTCCCGAATCCACCGGACGGCGATCGTCTTTTTTAGTATCTGTGCGAAGATACCCCCGAACGTCGAGATGAACGGCACGATGAAGATGTCGTGTGCGACCGCGTCCTCGCCGACAGAGACGACCGTCCCCTTGTCCTCGTAACTCCACTCTCTCAGCGACTGGCCGCGGACGGCGCGGGCGATGTTCTCGCCGGCCACCTCGGCGGCCTGCCAGGCGGCCTGGGCGGTCGGCGGTGCCTGGTCGTCCTCGCCCTGTTCGATGAGCGCGGCGTCGCCGATGGCGAACACCCGCTCGTCGGAGCTCTGGAACGTCCGGTCGACCTCGAACCGGAGGTTGCGCTCGTCTTTCTCCACCTGGCAGCTCTCCATCTCCTCGTGACCGCAGATGCCGCCGGTCCAGATCAGCAGGTCGTAGTCGTACTGGCCGTTCTCGGCGATGTGGACCTGCTGTTCGTCGACGCTACCGATGAACTCACCGGTCGTTATCTCCACGTCTCGCTTCTCAAGCAACGAGCGCAGCGCCGACTGGACCGAGGGGTCGTTGCCCGGGAATATCTCGTCGAGCCCCTCTATCAGGCGAATCTCCACCGGCGCGTCCCGCTCGTCGCGGAACTCCGCAATCTCGCCGGCCACCTGGATACCCGTCAGTCCCGCCCCCCCGACGACGACCTGCGCGGGGTCGTCGGCTGTTGCCTCGTTTGTCGCCCGCTTGAGGTCGTCGTGGATAGAGAGCGCGTCGTCGAGTCCTTTCAGCGTGTGGGCGTGGTCTCGCAACCCGTCGATGCCGAAAAACGCCGTCTGCGAGCCGATGCCCACGAGCACGTAGTCGTAGTTGATCTCCCCGTCCTCGAGTTCGACCACCTGTCGGTCGGTGTCCAGCCCGGTCACACGGGCCTGCACGAACCGCGTCCCCGCCGATTTCACATCCTCGACAGGGACGGTGATGTGCTCGCGCACGCTGGGGTCCCGGATACAGCGGTGAGACTCGTGCAAGACGAGGTGATAGTCCACGTCCGATACCCACGTCACCTCGGCATCGTCGCCAACCGAGCGCTCGAGACTCCGGACAGTCCCTGCACCCGCGTACCCCGAACCGAGCACGACGACCTGTTCTGTCATGTCCGACAGTGAGACGTGAGTGGTACAAAACCTTTGGAATCGCGCTCGCGCCGCGAACCTGTCACACAGTTTCCCACAGCCGTTGCTCCACGGTCGTCAGGGCAGGGCTGACAGCGGAGAAGAGACGCCGTCAGACCCACAGACGGCTCCGGGGTCGGCCACGCCGCCCGGTCAGTGGTCCGACTCCCCGACGGGCGCTCGCATGTCGTCGATTGTGAGAATCAGCGAGTTGTTGGTGTCGTCCTTTCCCTCGACGGTGCCGTCGATGCGGAGTTTCGACAGCGGCGTCGGGCCGACAGTGACCGAATCGGCCTTCGAGAACGCCGAGATGGAGCCCCGGAGGCGTACCTTCGCGCGACACTCCTCCGGGTGGTGGACGCTCGTCAGGTCGATCTGCTCGACGTTTGCCTCCGGGATGCGCTCCCCGTTGTGCGCCAGCGGGACGTCCGCGGCCTGGTCCATCTGCTCTATCTGGAGCGCGTCGTAGGCCGCTGCCGTCGGTCTGTAGCCGCCCTTTGGTCCCGGCACGCCCTCGACCAACTGGAGGGCTTTCAGGCTCTGCATCTGGTTGCGTATCGTTCCCGGGTTCCGGTCGACCTCGTCGGCGATCGCCTCTCCTTTTACTGCGCTCTCGGACTCCCGGTAGAGGTTCACGAGCTCCTGCAGAATCGCCCGCTGACTCGCAGTCAATTCGATGGATGACATAACGTACCTTTCGCCGCTCGTTTTCTTAAATGATTTGCCCGTGGCGACCGGCAACGGTCACCCGCTAAGCCGGTCGGACCGACCTGCGGTTCGCACCACTGAAATACCGGCCGCCCCTACCGCGTCCTGTGTCACGGCAGGCCGCCCGCGTCGATACGCTCGTGTTCCACGAAGAAAGAGAGGACTACCACGTCATCGTCGAGCGCGACGGGGAGCGGCTGTTCCGGGGTCGGCTGGAGCTCAAACACACCGACGCCGGCCCGCGACCCGCCCGCCTGCGTGTGGTCGACGGCACCGAGGAGGACCTGCGCAGCCCCGACGAGTTTCTCGACATCGCCCGCCGGGCCGACCGGCTCCGCATCACCGAGCAGACCTCCCAGACCGGCCGGCGCGAACTGCGGGCGATGCTCGACGGCTACCAGCTCTCGGCAAAGACCGTCCGGACCTGCGGGTTCTGTGCCTCGGGCGGCCGGTACACCCCAATCACCGCCGATTCGGCAATCGAGACCGAAACCGAGGATGTCTGTCCGGACTGTGCCAGCGAGGAACTCGACCGACAGCTCGCCTACCAGGGTGACATCTCCGGCTCCGCCCGCGACCGGCTGGAGGAGCTGTTGCTCGACGTGCAGGACCTCGAGCGCATCACCAACCTCCTGAAAGGCCGGCTCGACCCCGAACTGACCAAGTTCGACGAGATAAGCCCCACCGTCGAGGAGGTCGACCCCGTGCCGGTGGACTCGCTATCGCTTCACCCGGGCCTGCAGGGGACACTTGAGGAGCGCTTCGAGACGCTGTTGCCCGTCCAGAGCCTCGCCGTCGAGAACGGCCTGCTCGACGGCCAGGACCAACTTGTCGTCAGCGCTACCGCGACGGGCAAGACGCTGGTCGGCGAGATGGCCGGTATCCACCGCGCGCTCTCGGGAAAGGGAACCTTTCTGTTTCTGGTGCCGCTGGTGGCGCTGGCCAACCAGAAGTACCGCGACTTCCAGGAGGAGTACGGCGACCACGTGGACGTCACACTCCGGGTTGGCGCGAGTCGCATCAACGACTCCGGCGCGCGCTTCGACCCCTCGGCGGACGTCATCGTCGGCACCTACGAGGGCATCGACCACGCGCTGCGCACCGGCAAGGAACTGGGCTCCATCGGAACGGTGGTTATCGACGAGGTCCACACGGTCGGCGAGGAGGGGCGGGGTCACCGCCTCGACGGGCTGATATCCCGGCTGAAGTACGTCTGCGAACAGAAGGAGGCGGCAGCAAACACCAGCCACGGCGGCACGCAGTGGATATACCTCTCTGCGACGGTGGGCAACCCGGGGCCGCTGGCGCGGGCGCTGCGCGCGACACTCATCGAGTTCGAGGAGCGACCGGTCCCCATCGAGCGACACCTGACCTTCGCCGACGAGTACGACAAGGTCGACATCGAGAACAGACTCGTCACGCGGGCGTTCGACAGCAAATCGAGCAAGGGGTATCGCGGCCAGACAATCGTGTTCACCAACTCACGGCGGCGGTGTCACGAGATATCCCGCCGGCTGGAGTACTCCTCGGCCCCCTACCACGCGGGGCTCGACAACGGCCGCCGCAAGCGCGTCGAGGAGCAGTTCGCCGACCAGGAACTCGCGGCGGTTGTCACGACGGCGGCGCTCGCGGCGGGCGTCGATTTCCCCGCCTCGCAGGTCATCTTCGACTCGCTGGCGATGGGTATCGAGTGGCTCAGCGTCCAGGAGTTCTCCCAGATGCTCGGCCGGGCCGGCCGCCCGGACTACCACGACAAGGG
>JAQCNG010000103.1 GCA_028275145.1 Halovenus sp.
AGATTCACCAGTGGCCCTCGACACTCCTGTGGCTGAAACTCGGCGGTATCGCCCACATCCTGACCGGTATCTTCATCGCCCTCGCCGCGATTGTCCGCGCGCTGGCGCTGATGCCACACCGACTCTCCTACGAGATGGAGCGCACCCAGAGCTGAACCGCGTCTCGCGGCGTGGGACGACCCGGGGAACCGGGCCGGCCGGTGCGCTTTTCTATGAGCAGTCGACGGTCCGGGCGTCGCCCGACGCCCGCTCACATCGACTCGGGCGCGGCGATGCCGAGGATGTCCAGTGCGTTGGCGACGGTTGTCTGCGCGGCGGCAACGAGCGCCAGTCGTGCGCGGCGAGTCTCCCCGGGCGCATCCAGCACGGGACACTCCCGGTAGAATGAGTTGAACGTCTCGGCGAACTCGCGGGCGTAGGTCGCCACGGCAGGGGGTTCGAGCCCCTCCGCGGCCGCCTCGACCACCGCCGGGAAACGCGCTATCTCGCGAATCAGGTCCCGCTCGGCCTCGCTGTCGAGTGTGGCTGTCTCGACGGCAGTCGGGTCCGGCAGTTGCTCGGCCTCGTCGAGAATCCCCGATGCGCGTGCGTGGACGTACTGGATGTACGGTGCGCTCTGGGCCTCGAAGTCGAGCGCACGCTCCCACTCGAAGGTGATGGTCTTTGTTGGCTGTCGGGCGACGATGTCGTAACGGACCGCGCCGATACCCACCTGACGGGCGATTCTGTCGATATCGGCCTCGGTCAGTTCGTCGTCGCGCATGCGCCCGTCGAGACGGTCCTCCACCTCCGCGCGGGCGCGCCGGATGGCCTCGTCGAGCAGGTCGTCCAGGTCGATACCGGTTCCCTCTCGCGTGCTCATCCCCCCTTCCGGGAGGTTGACCCACGAGAGGTGGACCGTCTCCAGTTGGTCGGTGTCGTGTCCCAGCAGGTCCAGTGCGGAGCGGAGTTGGCGGGCCTGCAGTTCGTGGTCCTCGCCGAGCACCGTCACCGCGCGGTCGAAGTTCTCGAACTTCCACTCGTGGTGTGCCAGGTCACGGGTGGTGTACAGCGAGGTGTCGTCCGAGCGCAAGAACACGAGGTTCTTGTCGATATCCGGCAGGTCGAGTTGCCAGGCCTCCTCCTCGTAGACTGCGTGTTCGGTGTCCCTGAGACGGGCCACCACGTCCTCGGTCGAACCGTCGCGCATGAACCGAGTCTCCCTGACGAACTCGTCGAACGAGGCGGGAAGGCGGGCGAGGGTCTGTTGCATCCCGCCGAGAACAGTCTCCACGACAGTCGAGACGCGGTCGTAACTCTCGGCCTCACCCTCCTCGAGTCCCTGCAGTATCGCCTGTATCTCGGCCTCTGCCTCCGCGACGGCATCCTCCGGGCCCTCCTCGAGGAACGTGGAACCTTTGCGGTAGTAGCGCACCAGGTCGTAGTCGGGTCTGTCGCGCTCGGGGTCGGGCAGGTCCGACTCGTCGAACCGCTCGTAGGCCCAGGTGAACATCGCAATCTGGCGGCCGGCGTCGTTGACGTAGTAGTGTCGTTCGACGTCGTAGCCGGCGTAATCGAGCAGGTTCGCTATCGGGTCGCCGATGATTGGGTTGCGCGCGCGCCCCACGTGAACAGGTCCCGTGGGGTTCGCGCTCGTGTGCTCGACGACCACACTCTGGTCGCGCGGGTCCAGGTGTCCGTACCCGTCCTCGGTTGCGGCCGCGAGCGTCGCCTCGGCGTAGCGCTCTGCGGGCAGAAAGTTGAGGTACGGTCCCTGTGTCCGGACCGTCCGGACGTACTCGCGGTCGCTGGTATCGAACGCGTCGGCGAGTTCGGCCGCAACCACGGGTGGGGCCTCACCGGCCACCTCCGCGAGTCGGAAGGCGACGCTGGAGGCGAGCACCGCGTCGACATCGTCCGGCGGACGCTCGATGCCGAGGTCGTCGGTGGGGTAGCCGAGACGCTCCAGCGCCTCGCTCAACCCAGTCTCGACCTCGGCGCGCATCGACAGGAGCATACCCTCGTTACTCCGGGCGGCGGTTTAGTCGTGACGTTCGCGGACGAGCGCGGCGTTTAACTGCCGGGCCGGGCAACGCAACCCCGATGAGCGACGCCGACGGAGACGGGCGCGAGGCGGTGACCGTATCGTTTCGACCGGCCGAGCGGTCGGTTCCGGCGGGCGAGCAGGCAACGTTCGAACTCGCCGTCGACGGTGCGGAGCGTGGCATCTCGGCGTACGAGTCGGCGGTCTACGTCGGTGACGGCGCACGTGTGGTCCGTGCGTCGCTGACCGGCGACCCGGCCGTCCCCGTGGTGGACCTCGTCGAGGACGGCACGGCCGCGGTGCTGGCGGCGGCGATGGGTCCCGAATCCGGCCACGACGGGGCCGGTGAGACTGTCGTCGCGGCGCTGACCGTGCGCGGTGAGACTACCGGCCGGTCGGTCGAACTCGCAATCGACGACGAGACCGAGGTGGCACCGGTCGGCGGCGGTCCCGACCGGTACACCGTCGGCCAGTGTGGAACGGCCACGCTCCGTGTTGTCGAACCCGACTGGGACGACCCGGAGTGATACTGTCGACTGTAACTTCGTGGAACGATTCGGCACCCCGGAGTGCCGAGATATGCCGTGGGCTTACAGCCGACAGTATGAGTTCCTGGGTCGACGGTGTCGTCCGCGACGGCAACCCCCTCACCGGCCAGGGCCGGCCAGACCATCCCGAGTGACTCGCCGAGTTCATGAACCTGCTCGGCGAGCGCATCGCAACGGCGACCGGTTCTCGCCAGCGACGACTGACCGCCCGCCGTGGCTCACAGTCCAGCGACCGCCCGCCGTGGCCCACAGTCCGGGTCCACCCGCCAGCAGGGAGTGTACGCCGTCGGCGAATCTTATTTATACTGGCCGGGAGATACCCCGGGTATGCCGTACAGTTACGAACCCCACCACTTCGAGGAGTTCGAGGAGGGCAAACAGTTCGTCAGCGTCGGGCGGACAGTCACGGAGTCGGATCTCGTGATGCACTCGGCGCTGACGGGCGACTGGACGGAGCTCCACACGAACGGTGAGTACGCCGAGGAGACGGAGTTCGGCGAGCGCATCGCCCACGGCCCGATGACGTTCGTCCAGGCAACCGGCTTCGTCTACCGGATGGGCATCGTCGAACGGACGGCGATAGCGTTTCTGGGGATGAACTACATGGACCTGCCGAACCCGGTGTTCATCGGCGACACCCTCTCGCTCGAGGCCGTTGTCACCGACCAGAAAGACATCGGCAGTCGCGACGACGCCGGCATCGTGGTACTCGACTGCACCATGACCAACCAGAACGACACGGTCGTCCTCGAGGGGGACATGAAGTTCCTTATAAAGGCCAGGTCCGAGAACTGACACAGAGATGCGTGTCAGTGTTATCGGTGGCTCGACGGTCACCGACAGGGAGTACGGGCAGGCCCGGGCGGTCGGTGCGACCCTCGCACGGCGGGGTCACGAACTCGTCTGTGGCGGACTGGGCGGGGTCATGGAGGCCGCCTGTCACGGCGCGACAGAGGCCGGCGGTCACACAATCGGTATCCTCCCCGGAGCGGACCCCACGGCGGCGAACCGACACGTCGAGACGGCAATCGCGACGGGGCTTGGTAACGCCCGGAACGCCGTTGTCGTGCTGAACGGGGAGGCGGCCGTCGCCGTCGGCGGACACACCGGAACGCTCTCCGAGATCGCGCTCGCACGGGATTACGGCCGGCCCGTGGCGGGACTCGACACCCACGAACTCGACGGGATTGGTGTCGAGGCCGTCGAGAGCCCGGCGGCGGCCGTCGAGTACGTCGAGGGTGCGGTCACGGAGAGCCAGTAGGCGCGGTCAGAGCCAGTCGCTGAACGAGCCCTCGACGAGCGTCTCCGCCTGGCGGTCGATGTACTCGGACTGCATTCCCCAGACGGCCTCGGTCAGTGGCACACCCTCCTCGACGCGCTCGCGAACGTGGTCGTACTGCCAGCGTGCGGGACTGGTCCGGTGGTCGAGTCGCTCCCGGAGCGGGCGGAGATACCGTCGGGCCTCCGCGTCGGAGAACCCCCGGAGTGTGAGACCGTCGCGGGCGAACTCGAGACACTCGCCACAGATCTCATCGACGTCGGTGGTGACCGCGCCGTTGCTGGTGAGCCACCGCATGTCGGCGTCGAGTCCGTCCCGGACGGCGCTGTAGAAGTTCGCCTCGGCCTGCTCCCACTCGAGCGACCGGACCGGATGCTCGCGGCGGGGCAGACTCTCCATGAGACCGGCAAAGGCGGCCTCGAACGCGACGGTGTCTCTGACCGTGGGCTGACCGGGCAGCGGGCGGAACTCGATGCGTGCGTTCGCGGCCGACCGCGTCGCGCCGTCGAAGACCGGGCGAACCCAGCGCCAGTAACTGCCGTGTTTGTGACGCAGGTGGACGAACTCGTCGTCGAAGCGGTTTCCCGACTCCATCTCCATCGGCACGATGCAGGCGTCCATCGCGATGTCGTCGATCGCTTCGTCCACGCTCTCGAAATCCGGCGGGAACCTGACCTTGGGCTGTTTGTCCACCTCTCTCCCGGGGTTCATCACCGACTCGAAAACGTGGACGCGGTTCTCCATGTGGGCGTCCTCGAGTACCGTCTCGTCGGGGACGTCGTCGTACAGTCTCGGCGGAAAAAACGGGGAGTTGACACCGAGCGCGAGCAGGGGGCCGGCAACCCGGAGCGCGTACCGGAAGTGCACCGGCAGGTCCGGCGCGTGTGCGACCTGGTAGTGGGGCTGGATGGAGGTACAGAGGCTCTCTGGCATGACAGTGTCGGCCGACAGTGTGACGTTTGGCGCTTCGAGCGTACATCGGGAGGGGTAGGAGGCGTTTGCCATCGTGTGGTACCGGACAGACGCGCTGAGATTCGTCGCAATCCTGATACCGTTCTGTCCGATGCTGTCGGTGAGATAGTCGACGGCACTCTCGCCTACCGGCGGCACCGTCCAGATGCCCCCGGAGACGAGACGGATGTTCTCGGTCCCGGTCTTCTCGAGGGCCGGTGCGAGGTGGGCCTGTATCTGCTTTTCCTGTGCGGCCAGTCCGTACGTCGTCAGCGGGAGCGGTGTGGTCTGCATCTCGGCGTTGTGCAACCCGAGTTCCTTTTCGAACCCGATTGTTTCGAGCAACCCCCGGGGGACACGACAGAGCGCGTCGGTCCGGTCGTCTGCCCCGTAGAACTCCAGTTCCAGTCCCACCAGCGACTGTGAGTTGTCGAACGTGCCCGCGCTGACCTCCGTCTTGAGTCTCTCCGCCTCCTCCTCCACGCGGCGCTCGAACTCCTCGACGTCCACGTCGAGAGCCTCGTGGATGGCCGCCGCCAGTTCGGATGCCGACATGAGCGGTGTTTTAACTGCCAGGGGCTTTAATCTCGCGCCCGAGGCAGTCGGCTGTACGACCGCGCCTGCGAGCAGGGGGTCGGCGAGACGCTCGAACTCTCGCCGGCCAGCGAGGCGTTCCCGTAGCGGTAGCCGGACAGCGGCAGCCGAGTCCCGCGGCGGTAGCCGGCCCCGACAGCGCGAACGAACCGGCAGGAACCGGCGAGTCCGACACTGACGGCCCGAACCCGTGACGCTCGTGCTGGCGTCGAAACCGCTTTGCCCGGGGGTCACCCACAGTTCGATATGACGCGGGTCTGTCTGGTCGGCGACGGGGACCTGCAACTCTCCTACGAGTTGCTCTCCCGGGAGACGGCGCGGGAGGCACTCGCGACGTACGACCTGCGCGAACCGTACCACAACAGCGTCGCCGTGGAGACGGTCAGTCTCGGCGCGGCGGTCGCACTGCTGAACGACCTGGACTGGTATCTCGCCCGGTTTGTCTCCGAGGCGATGGTGTTCGAGCCCTCGGTCAGCGAGACGGAGTGGCTCTCACGGGACCTCGCGACGGCCATCCGGGACGAGGCCGTCGACCCCGGTGAGACCGGCCGACTGCTCAGGGTCTACGGACTGGCCTACCCCGACCCGGCGGGCGAGGACGCCGACAGCAGCGACGGCGACCGGGAGCGCGGCGGAACCGACCAACCGGGCGGAGACGACAACAGCGGCGCGAACCCGGGAACCGACGCGCCCCGACTCGTCGAACCGATGTTCGTCGCCCGGACCGGCGGGGGTCTGCCGGAGTACGACCTGCGAGACGTCGACGAGACGCTCCTGGTCCGTGTCACCGAGGACGAGTTCGACGAGTGACCCGCCGAAACTGTCACATCGTGGGGTATCGACGGGTTGTTTTTGTGTGTCGACAACGAAAACTGTCGTATGCGCACACAGATAACGTTCGTACTCGACTCCTCGGGGTCGATGTCGGCAATCGAGGACGACACAAAGGGTGGGTTCAACAGTTTCGTGGGCGAGCAACGGGAGGAGGAGGGGACCGCGACGGTCACGCTGTACGATTTCAACACCGAGGTGACGTTGCTGTACGAGGCGATTCCGATCGCAGAGACGCCGAAGTTGACAAACGAGAACTACACACCGGGCGGGCAGACCGCCCTCCACGACGCCCTCTCGACGGCCATCAAGGGAACCGACGACCAGGTGCAGACGCTGCCGGATAGCGACCGGCCGGAGAACGTCATCGTGGTGACGCTGACCGACGGAAAGGAGAACGCCTCGGAGACGCCACAGGACCAGGTCCGGGAACTCGTCGAGCAGTACCGCGAGGAGCGCGACTGGGAGTTCCTGTTCATCGGGGCGAACCAGGACGCGGCGCTCACCGCCGAGCAGATGGGGATGGACAGCGACAAGTCGCTGAACATGAGTCCGTCCGGCGAGGGCGCACAGGCCGCCTACGACTCCACCTCCCAGGCAATCAGCAACGCGCGAGAGACCGGACAGACCGGCGGCTACGACGAGAGCGACCGCCAGCGACAGCGCGATATCGACGACACAGCGTAGCGGCCACAGCCGTGTCGTGCGGCATCGTGCTACTCGTGGAGCCCACCCACCGAGGCGTAAAACGAGGACTGTAGCTGGTCTGCCATCTCCTCGTCACGGTCGATGCGGGTGTCGACGACGTGTGGGCGCCCGGTCTCGCCCGTCGCCGTCTCGAGTGCATCGGCGAGTTCGTCGGGTGTCCGGGCGCGGTGACCAACCGCGCCGAGTCCCTCCGCCACCTGCACGTAGTCGGTGTCGTGGAACTCCACCCCGGCTATCTCGCCGTTGCCCTGCATCTCACGGACCATCCCGAGGCTGGTGTCGTTGAGGACGACCACAGTCACGCCGAGATTCCGCTCGACTGCCGTCTCGAGACTGGTCATCGTCATCGCGAACCCGCCGTCGCCGGCGACGGCGATTGTCTCGCGGCCGGTCACCAGCGCCGCCGCCACCCCCGCGGGAACGGCCCAGCCCATCGCACCGACACCGCCGCTCCCGAAGTACGTCCGGACGCCGGGCGTCTGGAGGTAGTTGAGCAACCAGAAGCGGTTGTTGCCCGAGTCCGCGGTGACGACTGTCTCCTCGTCGACGACCCGTTCTATCTCCGCAACGGCGCGCTGTGGCTTGACCGGGACCGAGTCGGACTCGCAGGCAGGCACGCGAAATGAGTTGCGGGCCCGCGCGGCACGCTCGCGGCCCCACTGGCTCTCGTCACTGTCGGGGGCACGCACAGCAAGCGCCGAGAGCGTCTCTGCCGCGTCGCCGACCAGCCCCACGTCGGCGGGGTAGACCCAGCCGGCGTTTCGGGAGTCGATGTCGGCGTGGACCAGTGTCTGCTCGTCCGGCCGGATAAAGGATGGGGCCTGCCAGTTGGTGTCCATCGGGTTGAGCCGGCAGCCGACGACCAGTAACAGGTCCGCCTCGCTGGTGACCTGGTTCGCCCCCTCGTGGCCAAACGAGCCGATGACACCCGCTGCCAGGTCGTGTGTCTCCGGAAACGTCGACTTGCCGAGATACGAGGTGACGACCGGAGCGCCGTAGGCCTCGGCCACCGCCCGGAGTTGGTCGTGTGCCCCGCTCGCGTGGACGCCGTTTCCGGCGAGGACGACGGGCCGGTCCGCGCCGGCCAGCGCCCCGACTGCGGCGTCGAGGTCACCCTCGACAGGCCGGGACGACCAGTTTCTGACCTGCTCGTCGGCATCCCAGACCGGCGGCACCGGGTCCGCGGGCATCTCCTCGCCCACCGCGTCGCCGTCGAGGACAACTGCCGTCGGCCCGGGTCGACCCGCAGTGGCGTGTTTGAACGCCAGTTGCAGGCTCCGGACTGTCTCGGTCGGTGTGCGGGGAGACCACTGCTCTTTGGTGTACGCCGAGAGTATCGAGGCGAGGTCGATGCCGCCGTAGTCACCCCGGGACTGCTGGTAGGGCCCGAGGGTGGAGTACTCCCCGCGCTCGCTCGCCTCGGTGAGCACCACCATCGGCGTCGAACCGAGATACGCCTCCATCTGACCCAGTCCGCCGAGACTGCCGACCCAGGGGCCCTGCCCGGCGAGTACCGCCGGTCTGCCGGTCAGTCGACCGCAGGCCTCGGCCATCACGCTCGCCTCCCGTTCGTCGCGCGGTCTGACAACCTCGACCGGCGACTCGGCGAGATACTCGAACAGTTCGATGACCCGTCCGCCCGGGTAGCCGAACACGTACTCGACACCGATTGTCTCCAGTTCCCGGACAAGTTGCTCGGCAGTCTCGGTCATGCTCCACGCTCGCCCGCGAACGGCTTTGTTCTATCGGTCAGTTGCCTGGCCGGCGCCGCCGAAGACACACGCCTGTCTGAGGGCAATCGGCGTACCGGACCAGCGAGAACCGCCTCGGGAGCGGCATACCCGGACAACGGGGACCGCCTCGGGAGCGGCATACCGGACCAGCGAGAACCGCTTCGGGAGGTGTGCGCCTCGATTGTCCCGAGCAGTCAGATGTGCGCTTCGATTGTCCCGAGCAGTCAGATGTGCGCTTCGATTGTCTCGAACAGTCTGTCCTTCGTGACCGGTTTCGTGAGGTACGTGTCAGACGCCACATCGCCGCCGGCGTCTGGTTCGACGGCCGAGATGATACCGACCGGTGTCTGGTACCCCTGGTCGCGGACGGTCCCGATCAACTCACTGCCGGACGTGTCGGGCATCCGCCTGTCGAAAAACGCCACGTCGACGTGGTCACCGAACTGCTCGAGTGCCGCCTCGCCGCTGTCCGCAGTGAGCACCGTGTACTCTGTCCGGCAGAGCAGGTCGTACAACTCGAGAATCTCCGGTTCGTCGTCGACGAACAGCACTGTCGTCGCTGACTGTCCCGTCTCAGATGGACTATCGGCTCGTTCTACCGTCGCCATACCCACTGTTGGGGCCCTCGTATCATGTGGCTGTCCCCAACTCTGTTAGGCACTCGGAGCCCGGATTCTCGGCCCCGAAATCCGCTCGCATTACTCCCCTTTCCAGTCGGGTTCGCGGTCCTCGAGGAAGGCGTCGATACCCTCGTTTTTATCGGCTGTGTTACAGAGCTGTGCGAACAGTTCCGCCTCGTACTCGATGCCGTCGTCGAGGTCCATCCGCGAGGCGGCGGAGACGGCTTTCTTCGCAAATTCGAGTGCAACGGGGCTGTTTTGTGCCATCGCCGCCGCGAGTTCGTCCACCCGCTCGTCGAACTCGTCGTCACCGTGAACCTCGTCGACGAGGCCGATGTCGGCCGCCTCGCTCGCGTCGACGAGCTCACCGGTGAGAATCAGTCGCATGGCCTGTCCCTCACCGACCAGACGCGGGAGACGCTGTGTCCCGCCGCCGCCGGGCACGAGTCCGAGAGTGATCTCCGGCTGGCCGAGTTTCGCACGCTCGTGTGCGATGCGCACGTCACAGGCCTGGGCGAGTTCGCACCCGCCACCGAGCGCGTGCCCGTTGATACGGGCGATAACCGGCATCGTCAGGTTTTCGACGCGCTCGTAGACACGGGGCCGCCTGCTCGCCTCCCGCTGTTCGAGTCCGTCACGCTCGCGCAACTCGGTCACGTCCGCGCCGGCGACGAACGCCTCTGTTCCTGTTGCTCCGGTCAACACGACCACCCGGACGTTGCTCGCCTCGATTGCATCGAGCACCTCCCCGAGTTCCCTCCGCAACTGACTGTTCAGCGCGTTTCGCGCCTCCGGCCGGCACAGTTCCACCTCGGCGACACCCGCCGGGTCACCGACTGTCGCGTTGACCGTCTCGCACTCCCCGGCAGTCTCCTCGACTGTCATCGGCAGACACCCCCTCTGGGTGGCCTCGCTCTCGAACCGGACCCGTCCACACCCCGACCGGCGGTGTCGGCGTCGACATCCTGATGCTGTTGCTCGTGGCCCGCCATCGCCGACACCTGGTCGATACTGTCAGCAAACCTGTCAGTCCAGCGTGAGGGTGCTGTCATCACCCGTGGATGCACGCGCGAGAACAAACAATCTTCGGCCCGGGAGTCCGGCCCTGTGGATGTCACACCGTACGTTGTCGCCGGCGTGTTCACCCGCCGGGGGGACAGGGCCCGTCATACCTACAAGAGAGGGGCCACAACGCAGGGACATGCACGAGCGGGCCGCGGCGTTCAAACAGCAGGCAGAGGAGTCGTTTGACATCGAGGTGGACGTCC
>JAQCNG010000105.1 GCA_028275145.1 Halovenus sp.
TCCTGTTTCAGGCCACCACCCAGCACCATGAACGTGATGACCGCGGCGATGCCGATGATGATGCCGAGCGTCGTCAGCGTCGACCGCAGTTTGTGGCCGGTGATCGCCCGCCAGCTCATCCGGACGCTCTCAGTCAGTTTCATCGGTGATCACCTCCCGTTTCGCGCCGGCGCTGTCGTCGAGCTGTTCGATCTCCTCGATCTGACCGTCCACGAGGTGGACGATTCGCTCCGCGTGCTCGGCAATCTGGCGCTCGTGGGTGACCATCAGGATGGTCCGGCCCTCGTCGTGGAGCGCCTCGAAGAGCTCCATTATCTCCGCGCCGGTGTCGGTGTCGAGGTTGCCGGTCGGCTCGTCGGCGAGCACCAGCGACGGCTCGTTGACCAGCGCCCGGGCGATTGCGACCCGCTGGCGCTGGCCACCCGACAGTTCGGTGGGGTCGTGGTCGAGCCGGTCGCCGAGACCGACCCGCGTGAGCAGTTGCTCCGCCCGCTCGCGGCGACCCACGCCGACGTCCTTGTTGAACACCATCGGCAGCGTCGCGTTCTCGGCGGCGGTCAACCGGGGCATCAGGTTGAACGTCTGGAAGATGAACCCGATCTCCGTCCCGCGGAGTCGCGCTCGCTCCGCACCCGACAGTCCGGCAACCGGCTGCCCGTCGATTTCGACATCACCCTCGTCGGGGGTGTCCAGACAGCCCAGCAGGTTCATCAGCGTGCTCTTGCCCGACCCACTGGGCCCCATTACCGCCGTGAACGAGCCCTCGGGGAGCGAGAGCGAGACACCGTCGAGGGCGTGGACCGGTTCACCGAGATAGTAGGTTCGGCGCGCGTTTCGCGTCGAGACCACCGCATCGGTGGCCCGTCTCTGTGACTGTGACATCGTTGTGTTCGAACAAAACAGGGCTATCTCCCTGAGTTTCGGTGCTAGCTATACAGACGGCGCTCAGAGCGGTGGCTAGCTATGCAGACCGGTCGGGGGTGTCGTCGACCCGAACCCGGAGAGCGGCCGTGTCACACACCCGCGGGAGTCACAGACGGGGTGACGGAAGCAACGAGACGCCGAGGCGAGTCACGGGTGGGGAGTCGACAGACCCGGGGTCCCGGCGAGTGGGGCCGGCGCAGTCGAGCGCCACGGCACACAGTCGGGCATCTTTTTATCGGCACGGGCGTACGCGGTAGTATCACATGCCCCTGACGAAGCGCATCATCCCGTGTATCGACGTCGATATCGACGAGGACGGACAGGCGGCGGTGTACACAGGGGTGAACTTCGAGGACCTGGCGTACACGGGCGACCCTGTGGAGATGGCAAAGACCTACAACCAGGCCGGGGCCGACGAGTTCGTCTTTCTGGACATCACGGCCTCGGCGGAGGGCCGCGAGACGATGCTCGACACCGTCCGGGCGGTGGCCGACGAGGTGTTCATCCCGCTGACCGTGGGCGGCGGTATCCGGACGCGCTCGGATATAAAAGAGACACTCCGGGCGGGTGCGGACAAGGTGGCCATAAACACCGGCGCACTGGAGAACCCCGACCTCATCGAGGCGGGCGCGCGGGCCTTTGGCAACCAGTGTATCGTCATCTCGGTCGACGCCCGCCGGCGCTACGACGCCGAGGGCGAACAGTACGTCGAGGCCGACGGCGAGTCCTGCTGGTTCGAGTGCACAGTAAAGGGCGGCCGCGAGGGCACCGGCGTCGACGTCGTCGAGTGGGCAATCGAGGCCGAGGACCGTGGGGCGGGCGAACTGTTCGTCAACTCAATCGACGCCGACGGGACGAAGGAGGGCTACGACATCCCGCTGATGGACGCCGTCGCGGAGGCGGTGTCGACGCCCGTCATCGCCTCGTCGGGGTGTGGCAGTCCGGAGGATGTCTACGAGGTCTTCACCGAAACCGACGTCGACGCGGCGCTGGCGGCCTCGATTTTTCACTTCGACGAGTACTCCATCCAGGAGACAAAGGAGTACCTCGACGAGCACGGGGTTCCTGTCCGCCTGTGAGAGCCGTGTCTGTGGAGGCATCGAGCAATGCAACCCGAAAGCCCGAGGTCTGCCCGCTCCCGGCCGCGGTACGGAGGCCGCTCTCGGCCGCGGTACGGAAGCCGCTCCCGGTTGCGGTACGGAAGCCGCTCTCGGCCGCGGTACGGAGGCCGCTCCCGGCCGCGGTACGGAGGCCGCTCCCGGCCGCGGTGGCGCGCGCTGGCGAGCGGGCCTGAGCGCGAGCGAGGGCCGCGAGCCGACACCGTGCGAGGGATGAGCGAGCGACCGCAGGGAGTGAGCGAATCGGGTGGGGAGGTATGTGGTCC
>JAQCNG010000128.1 GCA_028275145.1 Halovenus sp.
TATAAGTACAAAGAAAGAGCAACTCCAGTCGAACAGTTGATGATTGGGGCGTGGTACGGGGGTGAGCGGGCCGTCTCGAGCGCGCTGGGTTACATCCTGAACCTCAGCATCGCGGCGATCGTGCTCGTCAGCCTCGGAGCCGCCGGGACTGTCTTTTTCGACGCGAACACCGATGCGGCCATCGAGGAGGACCTAGCGGCGTACGGAAACGACCTCGCAGGGGAGGTTCAGGCGCTCGACCGCCTGGCCGCGGACCGGCCGGGACAACCGGTCGACGAGCGTGCTGCGATCGGCCGACAGGTAAGAGGAACCGACTACACTGTCGAGGTGGTCAACGCCTCGGCCGCGGCCAACGGGAGCACGAGGCTCGAACACGCCGAGCGCTGTGACCGGCAGTGTCTGGTTCTGACCACGGCCGACGGGGACGTCCAGACGACGGTCAACTTCGTCGCCGCGACACCGGTCGAGAGCACCCGGTTCGACGGCGGTCCGGTCGTCGTCCGGCGGCCGGCAGGTGCCAGCCACATCCAGTTCGAACCACTCGAATAATGTCGGACCGACTGGACGACAGGGTGGCGGATGAGCGTTCCACGAGCGGGCGACCCGACACGGTGTGTCAGCACCCGCCGGGGGAGAGTACCCACCGGTCGGGTCGGGCGGTCAGCTACGCGCTGGGGTTCGTGCTCGTGTTCTCGGTAGTCGTCGCGGGAACACTCGCGCTGTTTGCCGTCGGGGTCGACGTGCTCGCCGACGTGGACCGCGACGAGGCACTCGCGGCCAACGAGGAGGCGGTCAAGATCATCCACTCCGAGCTAAACGACGTGGCCGCACAGGGCGGGGCCCGGCGTGAGATGGCGCTCGAACTGGTGGACGCACAGCTTCACCTCAGTGAGAGCAGAGAGGTCCGGGTGCGGGTCGAGAGCGAGGCACTGGAGGAGAGTCTCAGCTACGACAGCCACAGCCTGCTGTACGAGGTGCCGGAGTACGGGGCGACGTTCGTGTACGCCCTCGGGCACGTCCACCGGGTCGACGGCGCCGACCAGACCGCGCGCAGCGAACTCCTGCCGGCGTTCGAGACGTCGGGTGAACGGACCCGGCTCGTCGTTCCAGTCGTCACCAGGGCAACCGCCGAGAGCCCGGACAGTGTCGCCGTGAGCGGCACCGGCGAACGAACAGTTGTCGCCCATCGCTTGGCACCGCCGGTGACGGTGACCCGCACCGGCACCGACGCGGACGGTGTCACCGCGGTGAACGGCTCTGTTACTGTCGAGGGGGCTGTTCACCCTTCGGTGTGGGTGTCGGCGTTCGAGGCGGCCGGGTTCGGGACCGTCTCGACAGGCCCGAACGGGAGCGTAACCGGTCGCTTCGAGACCGAGCGGTTGAGCGTCCTGTCGGTGGAGATCGCGGTCGCGCTCGACGGGGCAGGGGGAGAGCCGTGACCGACCAGCGCCCGGTCCACGCGTTTCTGTGTCCGTACTGTGCCGACGCCGCGTACCCGACCGAGATGCTCACACGGGTGCACGTCAGCTACGCGACCGACAGTGTCCACGAGGGCCACGACGGGATGACACCGGAGGTCGAACCGGTCGAGTGCGACGCGAACGGCGAACGGGTGGGAACGGCGTTCACACTCCCGGGTCAACTCACACCCTACGCGCTCTCTGTCGCGGACATCCCGGCCGCCTACCGCGGGCACGAGTTCGGCGAGCGCGAGCGCCGGGCGCTGCTGGTCGCGGCGTACAGCGCAAACGAGAGCCTCCCCGACACCGAACTCCGGGACCGCGTCGCGGCAGAGCTCGCCGAACACGGTCACGACCCACTCCCGGCAGACCGTCTCCGGGCGCTCTGTCGGCACGTCTTCTGCCCGCACACCGACGAGCAGTCGACGGACGGGTCGGAGATCACGACCGCGGAGACGACACTCCGGGACCTGACTGCACTCCAGCAGGCCAT
>JAQCNG010000146.1 GCA_028275145.1 Halovenus sp.
ACGCCGAGGCACCCGCCGCGGACGAGGACGGCACGGAGGAGCGCCACCAGTATCCGGGGACCGGGCAGTTCGTGCTGGAGGTGAACTACAACTGGACGACCGAACACGGCGTCGAGGCTGGCGACATCGTAACCTTCGACCTGTAGCGCTCTCCGGTGTGGACGCTCCGCCTCTGGGTCGCCCTTCCGGGTATCTCCGGCAGAGCGGGTCTGGGGTTCTTCCGGCAGAGTGAGTCTGGGGTCTCTGTCTCTCGTTCTGGAACTGATGGCTCGTTACTACCTCGGAGCCGGTCGAATTAGCAACGAGAAAAATTAAACAGAGCTGGTAAGAACCGGCTCGATATCGATGACTGCGCCGGTGAGTCACAGTGTAGTATCTGGGGTCAGTGCAATCAGCGAAAGTCAACAAATTATAAATGTGGAAGCGAGTAAATCGAAAATAGTGGGTGACATTATGAAACAAATCAACAGACGAGAACTAATAAAGACGACGGCCGCGGGTGTCGGCGTCGCGCTCGGGACGGGAGCGGCGGGTGGGAGTGACACAGTCACGTCCGCCGACCCGGTGGGACCGACACAGGAGGTTGTGAGCACGTTCACGGCAACAGCGACTACCGCGAACCTGGCTATCGATGTCGACGACCCGACAGACGAGGACAACTGGACGACACTCGACATCGGTGCGCCGCTGGTCGAGCTATCGGGGGACGAGACGGAGGGAATCCCGAATCCAGAGATAAGTAGCGACGGAACTCTGATGGCGACCAGCGACCAGGTGAAGATTCCGGACCTCATCGACGTGCTTCTGGGGCTCGACCCGAAGGGAACCATCGTCGATGCTCTCGAGGCACTCGACATCCAGGAGGACATAATCGACGCGCTCGACCTGCAGGATGATGTGGTGAATCCGCTCATCGATTTCATAAACCAACTCGAACTCGACGAGACACAGGCGGAGGCAATCGGTCAACTGGTCGCCGTTCTCGACGAGGAGTTCAACTTCATCCCCTCGGAGATCAGCGATATCTTCGGTGTATCCCAGTTCGTCCAGAACCTGTTACTGAACCCGGGCAGTGAGATTTTTGGAATTCCATTTCTTTTGACAATCCTTGGTATAAACGATATGCAGGACCTGGTGGACGCCATTATTGGGTCCATCGACGGGGTGAGCACGATTCCGGAACTGAAGACGTTCCTGATCGACCAGGTGCAGGCACTCGACCTCGCGGGGGTTCTCGCGCCCGTCTCTCTCGAAACCGAGGCGAGCATCGAGGGACTCGCCGACCCGGACGTGGACGGTGTGGACCTGCTCATGGAGTTCCCGCTGACGACGGTGACCGTCACGCCCGTGCTCGACGTTGCGGGCGCACCGGACGACCCGCCGCCGGTCGATTTCGACCTCGACATCGAACTCACGACCGGTGAGAGCGGCGACCTCACCGGCACGTTCACCGAGTCCGACACCCCGGACACCGCGACGGCCACCGTCGTCGACAACCAGTTCACGGCCGACATCACGGAGTTCGACCTGGTCGGACTCGTCGACTCTCTCGACTTGGTGAGTCTCCTCGAGTTTATCTTTGCACAGTTGCAGATCGACCCCAGCGACTACCCCGATTTCACTATTCCAGAGTTCGTCGACGACGCGGATATCGTGTCGATTGTGGAGAACGCGGAACTCCTCCAGTTGATAGACGGTCTCATCACCGACGAACCGGGCCGGCACGTCATCGCGGCCGACCTCGACCTGACCTTCGACGACCTGCAGGCGGTGTTCGAGGATGTCGACGTGGGTCCGGATGCGGTCCCGGGTGGTGACGGTCCGCCGACGGACCCCGACGGCAACGGGGTCTACGAGGATGTCGACGGGGACGAGAAACAGACCATCTTCGACGTGCAGGCGCTGTTCGGGGGACTCGACTCGGAGGAGGTCCAGAGCAACCCCGAGGCGTTCAACTTCAACGGGGACGAAAGCCCTGAGAAAGTGACAATCTTCGACGTGCAGGCGCTGTTCGAAAAGCTATCGTGAACGTGCAGGCGGTTTTCGACACGCTGCGGGAGCGCGACCGGTGACCGCTGCCCGGGTTCTCTTTCCAGGTTGAGCGGCCAGGCAAGCCCCGTGCCGGCCCGGAAAAGACAACGGTTATATGACCGAATCGGGAAGAAAACACAATGACGACACTCTACGATGCACCGCCAAAAGAGGTCATCGAGGCGGTGGCAGACAGACTCGAATCGACAGACGCTATCGAGGAACCCGACTGGTTGCTGTACGCGAAAGCCGGAGTCGACCGAGAGCTCCCCCCGGAGCAGGAGGACTTCTGGACCCGACGGTGTGCGAGTCTGCTGCGAAAGGTCGCCGTGGACGGCCCGGTCGGTGTCGGCAGTCTCCGCACCGAGTACGGAACCGCGAAGCAGGGCTCGAACAGGTACCGGGTTCGGCCGCGACAACAGACCCAGGGCTCGGGCAACATCATCCGGACGGCGCTCCAGCAACTCGCGGACGCCGGCTACGTCGAGGTTGCGGAGGGTGAGGGCCGGACGGTGACCCCCGAGGGCCACAGTTTTCTCGACGAGGTGGCACAGGAGATAGTCGAGTCCCACCCGAAACTCGACCGGTACGCCTAGAGACGAGCGCGCTGTTTTTTTACTCCAGCACGGCGTCGAGCACCGCGTCCGCGTCGTATCTGACGGGGTCGGTCGCCGGGACACCCAGACGGTCACCGTAGCCGTCGACGGCCTCGCGGGCCTCCTCACCGTCGAGGCCCTGTGTGTTCAGCAGTCCGGCGTCGACCGTCGCGGGTGCAACCGGGGCGGCAACCGACTCGTAGAGGCCAAGGTAACGCTCCGGGTCGGGGAGCGTGTACGTGTCGTAGCCGCCGACAGTCTCTCGACCGGCGACGTGACAGAGCACGAGCGAATCGGGGTGAGAGCCGTGCAGAATCGCCGCGGTGACCCCGGAGTAGGCCGGGTGAGCAAGCGCGCCCTGGCCCTCGACGAACAGCACGTCGTTGTCACTCGCCCGGTGGACCAGACGCTCGGTCGCGCCGGCGGCAAAGTCCGAGATGACCCGGTCGATGGCGATGCCCCACCCTGCGATCATGATGCCGGTCTGTCCGGTCGGGACGACAGCGGCGTCGAGTCCCCGCTCGCGGGCCGCGTCGCGCAACTCGAAGCAACCGGTCATCTTCCCCGAGGAACAGTCGGTGCCGACGGTCAGCACCACCCGCGCGTCGACGCCCTCGCCGGTCGCAACCGAGAGGTCGTCGGGCGGCGCACGGACGTCCCGGAGGTCAACACCCTGTTCGTCGGCCAGGCGAGCAAACTCCTCGTCCTCGGCGAGCAGGTAGTGGAGGCCGGCGACGACATCCCAGCCCTGCCGGATGGCGGCGCGCACGTCCGGCCGCCAGGACTCCTCGAACCCACCGCCGATCGGTGCGACCCCGACGACGAGCGCGTCACAGTCGGGTGCGTCGGCGGCATCCGCGACGATTGGTGCATCCTGAACGTCCGGAACGTGGTCGTTTACCCGGTCGCCCGCGAGGTCACGGTCCAGCACCGCCACCACCTCGTGGTCGGCGTACCGAAGCACCCCGACTGCGGTTTTTGCCCGTTCAGGGAACAGTTCGTGTGCCAGCAAGGCGACACGCATACCAGTACTGCCGGCGCGATGGCTGATAAAGGAACTGCTCGGTCACCCGTCGGGCCACCCATCGACCGGTGCGTATACGTGATTCCAGCCCGGAAACCTGTATATGCCCGAACAGTACCAAGAGGAAGCGATAACAGAAAAGACAGACGAGAAGACACTCTCGCTCGTGGGTGGGTTCCTCGGGACAGTGCTCGGTTCCCGCAGCGGTCGAAAGGGCGCGCTCGTTGGTGGCGTCGTCGGCGGAACGCTGGGCTATCTCGCCGGAGCGGCCGCCAGTTCACCGGCGGAGGGAGCGTCCACCGAGGACCCTGTCGTCGTCACCGTCGACGGAACAGACGACGAGGGTGAGGACGACGAGGTGGATGCTGTCGGTGAGGACGACGAGATAGAGGACGAAGAGGCAGAGGACGAAGAGGCAGAGGACGAAGAGGCAGAGGACGACGAGATAGAGGACGAGGCGGGCGAACCGGAGGACGAGGCGGGCGAACCGGACAGCAGCTCCGCGCCGGGTGGTCAGTAGGTGTCGACGTCGGTCCCGACAGAGCAGACGTACTCGCCGCTCGCGACCTGGGGGAGACGGCGACTGCGCCAGAAGATGCCGTCGGAGTCGGCGGTGACTGTCGCCCGGGTTTCCCCGAACATATCCGTGACGGTAAACAGGGTGGTGCTGGCGCTGACACGCTGGCCCAGGTCGGCCTCGAAGTCGACCAGACCGCCGGTCGGCGCGCCGTACTGGTCGAAACCGGTAGAGCGGGTCTGGGCCTGTGTCCGGACCCGGCCGGGGAGAAAGCCGTAGTACTCCAGCACGTTGAACACACCCTCCACGCCGGCCTCGACGCTCTGGGTGTCGAGTCCGATAGAGCCCCCGAGTTCGGGGTCGATGGTCGGCACGCCCCCGTCCGGGGCGGCACGGGCCAGTTGCCCGTCCGGGCCTTTCTGGTCGAGGACGTAGCCACAGTCGAACACCTTCGCGAGTTCGAGACACCTGTCGTGCAGCGAGTGGCGGCGGCCACACCGCACGCGGACCTCCTCTATCATCCGCGAGGTCGACCCCTGGTGGAGGTCGAGCACCATGTCCGCGTCGCTGGCAGCATCGAAGGTGGCGTGTGCGATGCGCTCGGTCGAGGTGCCGTCCGCGTCGCCCGGGTACGCGCGATTGAGTTTCGTGTTGTCGACCGGGCTCCGGTGTTCGTTTACCTGGAACGCAAAGTAGTTCGCGATGGCGACGACGAGGATACTGCCCGATAGCTCGGACGGGTCGATCTGTGGCACCACCCGCCGGACCACCCCGAGACCGTTTAGTTCGTCTCCGTCGCTGACCGCCTGTATGTAGAGCGTCTGTCCGTCCTGCCGACCGTTTATAACCGCGACCGGGAGCGAGACGGTGCTACCGTCGCGGCCGCGGCCGACGTCGAGTCGCCCGGTGTCGCGTTCACCGGGAGCGGCGGATGCCGTACCGAGACTCCTCATTACACAAGTTGGACGGCCCCACGCTCTTTAGCAGTTCGGTTGTGGGGCAGTTTCGGCGCAATCTCGAAGTGTGACGGGCCCGGAGAGAAGGTGTGAGCCGGGAACAACGGCTGCTCGCCGACGCGATGCTCGGCCGACTCGCCACGTATCTGCGGATGTGTGGCTACGACACGGTGTACGCCCCCGACGCGGGCCTGACCGACGACGACGATATCCACGCGCTCGCCCGCGCAGACGGGCGAACCCTGCTGACGCGTGACCGCGAACTCGGGGCGCGCGCCGCGGACGCGGTGGTGCTCACCTCGAAGAACATCGACGACAAACTCGCCGAACTCGCGGCCGCGGGCGTAGAGCTCTCACTGGCAGAGCCGTGCCGGTGTGGTAACTGCAACGGACGGCTCGAACGTGTGTCACCGACGACGGAGACACCCGAGTACGCGCCCGACCCCGCCGAAACCGATGTCTGGCAGTGTCGCTCCTGCGGACAGCGGTTCTGGCAGGGGAGCCACTGGGAGGACGTGGCCGGGCGACTCGCAGGGTATTAGCCGGGCGGGCCGCTACGGCCGGCCATGTCGGGCATCACCCGGAACTCCGTCCAGGACCTCTACGAGAAGTACCGCGACGGCGAGACGCTGACCATGCTGACGGCCTACGACGCGCCGATTGCCGCGCAGGTCGACGCGGGCGGGGTGGACATGATTCTGGTCGGTGACTCGGCCGCGGACAACCACATGGGCCACGACGACACGCTCCCGCTGACGATGGCGGAGGCGCTCTCGAACACCGCGGCGGTCGACCGCGCCGTCGAGGACGCGATGGTCGTCGGAGATATGCCGTTTGGCTCCTACGGCGCGTCGATGGAGCAGTCCGTCGAGAACGCCACCCGGTTCATGAAAGAGGCCGGCGCGGACGCCATCAAACTGGAGACGGCCCCCCACGGCGAGACGACCATCGACATCATCGACCGACTGACCGAACTCGGGATTCCAGCGATGGGTCACGTCGGGTTCACCCCACAGCGGATGCACCAGATCGGCGGCCCCTACATCCAGGGCCGGGGCCACACCAGTTCCGCCCACGTCGACGCGCTGGTCGAAACCGCCGAGGCTCTGGAGGAGGCCGGCGTGTTCGGGGTGGTGCTGGAGACGGTCACCGAGGAGACCGGCGAGCGCGTCACCGAGGCCGTCGACGTCCCGACCATCGGTATCGGCGCGGGCCGGCACGTCGACGGGCAGGTGCTCGTCACGAACGACCTGCTGGGACTGGGCGGCGAGGCGTTCAAACTCTCCAAACAGTACGCCGACCTCGATGCAGTCATCCAGGAGGCCGTCGGCGAGTACGTCGAGGAGGTCGAGGACGGCGAGTTCCCCGCCCGGGAGAACGTGTTCGACCCCGTCGACGAGTAACAGGGCGGGGGCCGGTCGCCACAGACCGACCCAGTTTTCACCGCGGGGCGAGGAGTGCCCGGTAATGGACGAGGACGTACGTGAGCGTGTCGAGCGCCAGGCCGAGGTCGACGCGCTGTACAACGCGGTGAAACACGGGAGCGAGGCACAGGTCGGGGCGATACTGGGGCCGCTGATGGGCGAGAACCCCGAGTTCCGCGAGTACGGCGACCAGATTGCCGGTGTCGTCGCGCCGGTGGTCGAGCGGGTCAACAGGATGGACCCGGACGAGCGCCGTGCCCGTCTGGCGGAACTCGCCCCCGAACGCGTCGAGGAACTCGAGGCCGAGAAGGAAGCCGACGAGCAGACACTGCCGGACCTGCCGAACGCCGAGGAGGGTGCGGTGCGGATGCGGGTCGCGCCCAACCCAAACGGCCCCTGGCACATCGGCCACGCCCGGATGGCCGCCGTCGTCGGCACGTACGCCGAGCGCTACGATGGCTCCTTTCTCTGCCGGTTCGACGACACCGACCCGGAGACGAAACGGCCGGACCTCAACGCCTACGACGCCATCGTCGAGGCAATCGGGTATCTCGGGTTCGAACCCGACGAGGTGGTCCGTGCGAGCGACCGACTGGAGACCTACTACGAGCACGCCCGGCGACTCGTCGATGCCGGCGGCGCGTACACCTGCTCCTGCCCCGCCGGGGCGTTCTCGGAGCTGAAAAACGCGGGCGAGGCCTGTCCCCACCGCGACAAGGCCGCCGAACAGGTCCACGAGGAGTTCGAGCGGATGGTCGCGGGCGAGTACGACGACGGGGAGATGGTCCTGCGCGTGCGAACCGACATCGAACACCCGAACCCCGCGCTGCGGGACTGGGTCGCCTTCCGGATGGTCGACACGCCCCACCCCCGCGAGGCGGCCGCCGACTACCGCTGCTGGCCGATGCTGGATTTCCAGAGCGGCGTCGACGACCACCTGACCGGTGTCACTCACATCAT
>JAQCNG010000008.1 GCA_028275145.1 Halovenus sp.
ATTTTTTGGACGCTCGTAACCGCTCCGGTGGACAGCTGTTGGCCGCCGACCGAGAGCTGCTCTGACTCGGATGTCCGGCTAATCGCCATACGAGAACGGCCTTATACTAATAATATTTAGACATACAATATAGGTTTGTATATAATTACTAAGGAATTATGATGGGGTTAAGCCGAACGCTTATTAACCAAGGTCGCAGATTGGCGCACGCAATCACGAGATGACGAGTGTAGGGCAAACGGCGGTATCAGTTGCGGGATACAAACTTAATCCCGGAAAACGAAACAGAAACCAAACAACCTGATCAACCTATGGACGCAGCAGTACTCGCTACGGGAGTGCCGGTCGAAACGTTCGAGAAAGCAATAAACAACTCGTGGATACTGACCGTATCCTTCCTCATTTTCTTCATGCACGCGGGGTTCGCGATGCTGGAGTCGGGGCAGGTGCGGTCGAAGAACGTCGCGAACCAGTTGACAAAGAACCTGCTGACCTGGAGTGTCGGGGTCGTGGTGTTTTTCCTCGTTGGCGTCGGAGTCGCCAACCTCGCTGCGGGTAATGGCTTTGCCGACGGTGCGCCGTTCCTCGACAACGGTGGCGCAGCGGAGCAGTACATCGGCTGGCTGTACGGTGCGGTGTTCGCGATGACTGCCGCGACCATCGTGTCGGGGGCCGTTGCAGGTCGCGCGAAACTGCGCGCGTACGTCACCTACACGTTCCTGCTGGCGGCAGTCATCTACCCGGTGGTCATCGGATTCACCTGGACGGCAGACACCGGACTGGTTAACGACCTCATCGGAACGCCGTTCGCCGACTTCGCGGGGGGGATGATCGTCCACGGACTGGGTGGCATCGCCGGACTGACCGCGGCGTACGTGCTCGGCCCACGGATGGACAAGTACGACGCCGAGGGTGAGGTCAACATCATCCCGGGTCACTCGATGACCTTCGCCGTGCTGGGGACGCTGATGCTGGCGTTTGGCTGGTACGGCTTCAACGTCGGAACGGCCGCGGTCGTCGACGGGGCGTCGTTCCTCGGCGACACGCTCGGCCGCGTCGCGATGACCACGACCATCGCGATGGCGATGGGTGCGGTCGGTGCCGCCGCTGCTTCGCTGCTCCTGAGTCGGAAGGTCGACACCCTCTACGTGGCAAACGGCCTGCTCGCGGGGCTGGTCGGTATCACCGCAATCCCCAACACCACGACCTGGTGGGGGGCACTCATCGTCGGCACGGCCGCCGGTGTCCAGCTCCCGCTCGTGTTCAAGACGGTCGAGAAGTACCTCAAAATCGACGACGTCTGTGCGGTGTTCGCCGTCCACGGGAGTGCGGGTGTGCTCGGCACACTCGCGTACCCGTTCGTCGCGGTGAGCGCCTGGAGAGGCGGAATCGACGTTGAGTTCATGCTCGACGGGTTCCTCGCACAGCTCCTCGGTGTCTCTGTCATCACGGCCTGGACGGTCACCGCAACCTTTGCGATCTGGTCCGCGCTCAAACTGGCCGGTGAGGCCCGTGTCACCGAGGACCACGAGCGCGAGGGGCTCGATATCTCCGAACACGGCGTCGAAACCTACCCCGAGTTCGGTGACGCGAACGTCGCCACCGACGGCGGCGTCAAGAGCTACGACCTGCGCTCCGACGGCGGGAGCGGCATCGAGATGGTCACCGCCATCGTCCGCCCGGACAAACTCGGCGACGTGAAAGAGGCCCTCGCCGAGACAAACGCGCCGTCGCTGACGGTCACCAACGTCTCCGGTCGGGGCTCTCAGCCCGCAAAGACCGGCCAGTGGCGCGGTGAGGAGTACACCGTCGACCTCCACCAGAAGGCAAAAGTCGAGTGTGTCGTCGCAGACATCCCCGCCGAGGATGTCGTCATGGCCATCCAGAAGGCCGCGAGCACCGGCGAACCCGGTGACGGCAAGGTGTTCGTCATGCCTGTCGAGGACGCACTCCAGATCCGCACGGGCGAGCGCGGCCCCAGCGCGGTCTGACTGCTGTCGCCGCTCAACCGGGGGCAACGTCGGGGGCCGTTGCTGGACCGACCGCGTCGGGCTTTTATCACTGTTCACAGTTCGCCCTGAACAGTCACCCTGCGCTCAGCGCTCGTCTTGCGGTTGTCCTCTGCGAGAACACGCCGGGACGGTTGTTTGCGCTCCCGGCTGCCACGGCGGTGTCCCGGAGCGGCAGTCGGTTCGTGACCGGCACCGGACCGACGCGGTTTTGACCGCTCCACACCAACTGGGTGCGTGACGTCGGTCGACGAGTGGGAGCGCGCGCTCGCCCGCGAGGGTGACCTCACACCGGACCTGGTCGAGCGCATCACCGGGATACACGGCAACCGTGGCCGGCGAGCCATCGAGGCCGTCGGGGAGCAACGGGTCAAGGAGTACCGCGATTTCACTGTCGTCGTGGGCCACGAGGCCGAGTACGTCGTCGAGAACGACGGCTGCACCTGCAAGGACGCCGAGTACAACCTCGACAGCACTGACCCGGAACAGCTCTGCTGGCACGCCGTTGCGGTCCGCATCGCCCGCGCGCTCGACGCCACTGACGAGCACGACATGTGGTACTCCGATGTCCACGAGTTTCTGTAGGGCCGCGTGGCCTCTACAGGCTCTTCCAGGCCTCGTCGAGTGTGCTCGTGACCTCCGTGCGTTCCTCGACGTCGACGGCCAGCGAGTTCTCGAACTGCACGTGGACGGCGTCGACGTTGCGCCGGTAGATCTTGATGCGCCGGCGCTCGTCGGAGAGCACGTTGTCGTGCAGTTCCAGCAGGTCGTGCTCGGTGAGTTCGTCGATACGCCGGTAACACGTTGCGATGGGGATGTCCAGTTCCTCGCTCAACTCCTGTGCTGACCGGGGCTCGTCGGTGGCGTCCAGGATCTCCGGGCTGTACTTGTTCCCCAACGCCTGCAGCAGATCGACTGAGGACATCCGTTATCAAATTACGTAGTGGCTGGCCTGATAAAACTATCGGGCCACGCCGGTCGAGGGCTCCGTACTGCGCTGCTGTCAACGCGAGTAACCCGGCCGATTCGGCGGCCGTCTCACCCGTTGTTATCAGACAGTTTGTTCCAGTTATCGATTACTGTAGCAGAGAGTCGTCCTCGTTCAGCATCGAGAACGCGCTGGCGTTCTCGTGGACGGTGATGCCGCCGTGACTGATCTCCATCGGGAAGATGTCCGTCTGGACGTTCTTTTTGCGCATCTTCGCCACCCAGATGTAGCGGTTGACGCCCGTCTCGGTGGGTGTCTGCAGCAGGTAGATGTTCCCGTCGGTCAGGAAGTTCTCCATCCCGATATCCTTGTCCGGAAACACCGCCTCCTGTTCGGTCGTCATCAGCGTGGTGAGTCCGTTCTCCGCCAAGATATCGAGGAACTTCAGCAGGTAGGTGCGCCGCTCGCGTTCCTCGTCGAAAAAGAGCCCGAACATGCTCAGCGAGTCGAGTACGAGTCGCTGGTAGTCCTCGCCGTCCAGTTCGTCAAGCAGCAGCTCTAGGGACGCGTTGAAATCGGTTTCGCGCAACAGCACCTGCTTGTCGTACACCTTTATATCGCCCGTCTCGACGTGGTGTTGCCAGTTGTCGAATCCGAGCGACTCCGCCGCTTGCCGGAGGTCCTCGCTGTCCTCCTCGAAGGAGAGATAGACGCCCTTCTCGCCGGACTCCTCGACACCGTTGTAGATGTACTGCAGTGCCAGTACGCTCTTTCCTGCGCCCGGGGGCCCGCTGAGAAGCGTCGTCGAATGACTGACAATACCTCCGTTGAGTATCTCGTCGAGTCCGTCGATGCCTGTTTTTGTTAGTTCGACCATAGCAGTTATCGTTACAGGAACATTCGTGTGTCGCTGTATTAAATCTCGTGCTGATATCCCCTCCTTTCGAGGACAGTTCGGGCGCTGCGTGGGTCGACTGTCCACGCACCGGTCCCG
>JAQCNG010000153.1 GCA_028275145.1 Halovenus sp.
TGTCGGTCTGACGGTGGCGACCGGTTCGACCCGGCCGGGAGTCAGCAGGCTTTTGCACCACCTGCAGAAAGGTGGAGTATGAATCGGCTGAGTGAGTCCCTGCGCGAGACACCCATCATCGAGAAGGAGGGGTACCACTACTTTGTCCACCCCATAAGCGACGGGGTCCCGGAGCTACGCCCGGAGCTACTGCGCGAGATAACCGTCCGCATCGTCCGAAAGGCCGACCTGACCGACGTGGACAAGATTGTCGCACCCGAGGCGATGGGCATCCACATCGCCACGGCGCTCTCGCTCGCGACAGACATCCCGCTGGTCGTCGCACGCAAGCGCGAGTACGGCCTGGAGGGTGAGGTCCCCCTCTCGAAGGCCACCGGCTACGAGGAGACCGACCTCTACGTCAACGATGTCCGCGAGGGTGACCGGGTGCTCGTGCTCGACGACGTGCTCTCGACGGGCGGCACCCTCTCGGTGCTGTTGCCCGCCCTCGAGGACATCGGCGCGGAGATTGTCGACACTGTCATCGTCATCAAGAAGGCCGGCAACGGAAACGAACTCGACGAGACCGAGTACGAGCCAAAGACTCTGGTGAACGTCAAGGTGGAGGGGAGCGACCTCGTCATCGTCGACGAGGACGGCGACGGCTGACTGCTTGAGGGAGCCGCGCCCGCTCCGTTTACGCCGAGGAGGATGTCATTCGAGGTCGCGCTGCCACTCCTGGACCCGGCTCATCAGTTCCACCGGCGGTGTCTCGCTCACGTCCAGCGCCGCGAGCGCGTCTAACACCTCCGTTGCCTCCTCGCCGTAGCGCCCGCGGTGCTCGTCGGTGCTGTCACCGCCGCTGCCGTCTGCCGCCGTTGCAGTGCTGTCGGCACCCGCCGCGTCGGCGGCCGGTGCTCCGGTCTCGGCGTCTCCGCTCTCACCGGCGCGGAACTCGCCGCTCCGGAGGTCGAACACGGCCTGCACCGGTTCGCCGCCGCCCCCGCGGGCCTCTATTGCCTTCTCCTCGCGGAGTCGGTCGAGCACCTCCCGGGAGCGGTCCACCACCGGGTCGGGCACGCCCGCGAGGTCCGCGACGTGGACCCCGTAGCTCCGGTCGGTCGGTCCCTCTCTGACTGTCCGCAGGAACGTCACGTCACCGTCGCGCTCGTCGGCCGCGACGTGGACGTTCGCCACCCGTTCGAGGTGGTCGGCGAGACCCGTCAGTTCGTGGTAGTGGGTGGCAAAGAGCGTCTTCGCGCCCACCGTGTTGTGGAGGTACTCGGTGGCGGCCCACGCGATAGAGATGCCGTCGTAGGTGGCGGTGCCCCGTCCCACCTCGTCGAGAATCACGAGCGAGTCCTCTGTCGCGGAGTGGAGGATGTTCGAGAGCTCCTGCATCTCGACCATGAACGTCGAGCGCCCCTGTGCGAGTTCGTCGAGTGCGCCGACGCGCGTGTAGATGCCGTCGACGAGTCCGACACGGGCCCGCCGGGCCGGAACGAAACTCCCGACCTGTGCCAGCAGCGTTATCAGCGCCGCCTGGCGCATGTAGGTGGACTTGCCGCTCATGTTCGGCCCCGTGACGACCAGAAACCGCCGGTCGTCGTCCATCCGGAGGTCGTTCGGGACGAACTCGGTGGTCTGCTCGACAACCGGGTGACAGCCGGCCTCGATATCGAGCGCGCCGCCCTCGTGGAGTGTCGGGCGCGTCCAGTCGTTGCGGGCGGCGTGGGCGGCGAGACTCCGCAGTGTGTCGGCTTCGGCGAGCGCTCGGCCGACCGCCCCCAGCAGGTCGGCCCGGTCTGCCACCCGCTCACAGAGCGCCTCGAACAGTTCGTGTTCGAGTTCGTTGCGCTGTTCCTCCAGGCGGAGCATCTCCCGCTCGCGCTCCTCCAGTTCGGGGATGGTGTAGCGTTCGCTGTTTTTGAGCGACTTTATCTGCTCGTACTCCGCGGGGACCGCGTCGGTTTCGCTGTTACCGACCTGGATGTAGTAGCCGTCGGTCCTGTTGCGGTCGACCGTGAGGTGGGTGATGCCGTGGCGGCGCTTCTCCCGGGCCGGCAGGTCGTCGAGCCACCCCGCGACGGCGTCGTACTCCTCGAGTACCGCATCGAGGTCGTCGTCGTAGCCGGGGCGGATGAGCCCCCCCTGCGTGACCGTGCCCGGCGGGTCCGCGACGAGCGCCTCGTCGAGGGTCGTGGCGAGGGCCGCGGCGGCCTCCCGGTCGGGTCGGTCGAGCACCCCGGCGAGTGGTGACTCCGCCAGGCGGGGGGTCTCGGCGACAATCGCCGCGAGCGTCTCGAGCAGGTCGAGTGTCTCGCTGGCGGCGCGCAGGTCGCGGGCGTCTGCGCTGCCGGAGGCGGCCAGCGAGGCCAGCCGTTCGAGGTCGTAGGCCCCGTCCAGCGTCTCACGCAGGCGGTCCCGGGCCATCGCCGCCTCGGTGAGCGCCTCGACCGCCGACTGCCGGCGGGTCAGCAGTTCCCGCTCGCGGCGGGGCCGCTGGAGCCACTCGGTCAGCGTCCGCCGGCCGGCGCTGGTGACCGTATGGTCGAGCGTCGCGAGCAGACTCCCCTCGGAGCCCCCGCTCATCGTCTCTGTGAGCTCCAGATTGCGCTGGGTGGTCCCGTCGAGGGCGACGTGGTCACCCGCACCGTGCTGTTGCAGGCGGGTCATGCTCGCGAGCACGCCCGCACCCGTCTCCTCGACGTAGGAGAGTACCGCGCCGCCGGCCCGGACCGCGGGGTCGCCGATGCCGAGGCTCCCGACAGTCTCCGCGCCGAACTGCTCGCCGAGACGGTGGCGCGCCCGGCCCGGCGCGAACGCCTCCGCGGTGTGCAGCGTCAGCGTCGCGTCGCTGGCCTGTCGAACCCGGTCCAGCAGCGCGTCGTCGGCCCGGAGCGCCGGGCCCGGGAGCAACTCGACCGGGTCGAACCGGTAGAGCGCGGTCAGCACGCCCTCGGGGTCGTCGGCCCCGGAGACGTGGAACCGCCCGGTCGTGACGTCCGCGAACGCCAGCCCGTAGCCGCTCTCGCCGTCGACCAGCGCCGCGAGATACTGTGCGTCGGCGTCACTGGTCTCGAGCAGCGTGCCCGGGGTGACCACCCTCGTCACCTCGCGGGCGTGGCCGGTACCCGTCTTGTACTGGTCGGCAACGGCCACCCGGTAGCCCCGCTCGACCAGCGCGGTCACGTACGGCGTGAGGTCGTCGACCGGGACGCCCGCCATCGGGTACGAGGAGCCGTGGGAGGACTTCTGTGAGACCTTCAGGTCGAGTTCCTCGGCGACCGTCTCGGCGTCCTCCGCGAAGAACTCGTAGAAGTCCCCGCACTGCATCGCCAGCAGGTCCGCGTCGGTCTCGCGTCTGAGGTCGAAAAACTCCCCCACGATGCCGCCTGTCATACTCGACACTGGGTGCGTCCGCGATTAAAACACTGCGGGTTGGACAGGAGAGCGAAAGTCGGGCCGACTCACCGCGTCGGGGGTCACTCCTCCTCGTGCTCCCGGAGCATCCGGTCGAGTGCCTCGGCGATCTCCTCGTAACTCTGCATCGAGAGCCCGTCGGTCGTGATGAGCACACCCCGGCGGTCCGCGGCGACCCGGAGGAGGTAGCCGTTCTCGAACGCCCGGACGGTGAACCCGTAGGCCCCGAGTTCGGAGGTCTGGTAGGCGCTGTCTGTGTCCCGGTAGCCGCGCCACTCGTGGCCGACGAACGTGCTCAGGTCGGCGTCCTGTTCGAGGTCGTCGCGCAGGTACAGCTGGTCGAAGTCTGTCCGCGTGAAGTAGGTCACCGACCGGAGGCTGTCGCCGGTCGCGGTGCGGGCCGTCGTCACAATCTCGTCGGCCAGTTCCGGGGAGAGCAGTTGCGCGTCCATACCGACCGCACTCGGCCTGGCCTTATGAATACAGGTGGTCTCACGCCCGTTGCTGCGGGCGTGGTGGCGTTGGGGTGTCAGCCCATCTCACCCGTCTGACTCTCGCCTGCGGTCGACAGTTCGTCCGGGACGAGCGCCCAGAGTCGCCCGGTTCTGTCGTTCCAGTCGAGCACCCACTCCCAGAGAACGAGTCCGGTCGAGGCCATCAGCCCCGCGGCGAGGAAAAACAGCATCTCCTCGACGGGCAGGCCGAGGAGCGTGACACCGGTCGTGAGTTCGGTCGAGATTGTCCAGGTGCCGAGTTGGATGGCGGTCCAGTCGGCGACCCAGAGGTAGGTTGCGGGAACAACCGCCGCCTCCAGCCACAGCCAGGGTCGCCTGGCGAGGTATCCGCCGCCGACCCCCCACTGGAGCGCGACCACCGGGCCGGTCCAGGCCAGGAGTCCGCCGAGATAGAGTCCGCTATCGGTCAGGGCGACTACCCCTAGGCCGCCGACAGACAGGGCCACACCCGCGACGATGCCGGCGAGTCGTGGCTCGGGCGCGAAGTCACCGGCCTCGAAGGTCGGGTCGAACCCGCGCCAGTGGAGGTACAGCCCCACCAGCAGCGTCTGAATGGCGAAGAACATGTACTCGCCCAGCGGGATATCGAGCGCCCGGACCAGCACCGCATCCTCGCCGTACCACCAGACCCCCTCGCGTATCATGTGGCTCCCCCACGGCGTGGTGTACGCGAACGCGACGGCGACGAGAATCACCAGCCCCGCCGTCGCCCGGCGGCGTCTGATCTGGTCGTATCCCGGCGCCAGATACCACAGCGCAGCCAGCACCGGCAGTGTGAACACCAGGTGAAACTGGAGGTAGGTGAGCGAGAGTTCCATATCTGTGCGTCTGTCGGAGAAACGAGCGGCACTGTAATAAACAATGGCGGTTCCCGTCGGCCGCTGGGAATCGAACAGCAACGCTCCAGCCCTGACCCAGGGCGGTGACCGTGTCCGGTGTCGTCGTCTCGGAGGCGGACGCGGGCCAGGAGACGGCGTCGGGCCGGCAGACGGCGTCGTCAGTTGTCGGGGGGTTCGACGACCGGTTCGACAGCCTCGACCTCGATACCGCCGGTCAGTTCGGTGTAGGAGTACGGCATCCCGATGTCCTCGGCGTCGAAGCGCTGTTTGACGTTCTCCACGAGTTCGTGTTTGACGCCGCCGGCACTCGTCTCCGCGGGGTCGATGTACACCCGGGCGTTCAGGACCACCGCAGAGTCACCAAGCGCGGTGACCGGGGCAGAGGGTCCCGGGTCGTCGAGGACACCCTCGATCTCGGCTGCCTCGGCGAGAATGGCCGACCGGGCGTCCTCGATGCTCGCGCCGTACTCGATGCCGAAATCGAAGGTGACCCGCCGTGTCTCGTTTGCGACCGGATTGGTGACGGCATTGTTCGCCAGTTCGCCGTTCGGCACCGTGACGAGTTCGTTGTCGAAGGTGTCGAGTTTCGTCACGCGGAGGTTGATGTCGCGGACGATACCGCTGTTGCCCTCCCACTCGATGTAGTCGCCGATACCGAA